>JBJMGO010000001.1:0-7133 GCA_045807825.1 Pyrinomonadaceae bacterium
TGCCCGAGACGGCGTTTGAGACAGATCTTGGTGTCGTCGACACGTCAAAACTGCCCCCCGGCTAAGTGGGCCTGCGTCCGATGTGCGCAGCTGCTCTTACATTAAGAAAAGCCGCCCTGTTGCAGCAGAGCGGCTTTTGATGTGGGCACCGGCGAAACCCCACAATTCCACCGGTACCATTTGTCCGCCTCAAACCGGGGTGGTCCTTGAGCGGACACGCAAAGATAGCCGAAGCCGCGATCACAGTCAACAAAAAAGCCGCCTTGCGGCGGCTTTTGGGGGGATGCTGAGAGGAGGGAGAACGTCGGGACGTGGCCCTGACCGGGGCGATCGGGATCTCCCGGGCCGGTTTCTACCCTGGCTTTCTCCCTCTCTCGCCCTCCTGTTCAGGGTAGGTACGGGCGAGACCAATGCATTATTTGGGAGACGCGCTCAAGACGGAAGAAAGCAAACTTTGAAATTTTAACTTTGCAATGACGATGTTCGCAACCCCGAAAAATCACCTTCCTATGTTAGGTAACGCACATAACGGGGTCCATAGTAAGTATGACGCTTATAGTCGTCCACCGACTCAGCATGGCGTCGCAAAATCTCTACAATCTTACTGTTGAAGACCGCGCAGCGTACCTCTATGCATGCGTCGAGGCCGAGGTGATCACACTCGACATCGCCGTCCGCTATATCAATGAAACTATCGGACACCTGCGCAAAAGCGAACATTCGCGAATGCTGTTCGTGAGAGAGACCCCGATGATGGCTTCGAAGACGCAGTACTCGCTGATCGCCGCCATGATCTTTAACACCCTGCCGTCTCAGGCCCGCGTCGCCCTCGTCGACCGCTCACCCGCATATCCAATAGTGATGGAGTGCGTCAACGACCTCGCCGCCGCCCGGCAGCGCGACGTCCAAGCCTTTGACTCAGTAGACCCGGCTGAGGCTTGGCTGCTCCAGACCGCCTAGGGTTTCAGCCCCAAAATCAAGAGACGTTTAGCGGATCCTGCCTCGGTAAGATCTCCAGAGGCGCCATCGCCAGCGAAGTGTGATCGGATGCATCGTGTGGTGAGAGCCCAGCGCGACCCTTGTGACGAGGCCGACGTAGTACCACAGGAAAGAAAGCTTATCCATCACACCCTGGCTAATGCTCCCCGGAAGAAAAACTATTGACTGCGTGCTGATTCTAGCGATAACTCACGCGGCGGGTCTGTTAAGCAGCTAACATAATTCCAGCCGTCGTTATAGGAATGACTTGCCGCGTTCCGTGATGAGGTATTTGGAGCCATGCTCACCGTCGACGGTAAATGTCACAAGACCATCATCGTGGAGCTGCTCCAGGATCATGTGAATCTCAGCCCAGTCGATCTGGAGCGCGGTGGCGATCGTTCTTGCGTTGGGAGCCGACACGGACGAGGGCGTGCATTCGAGCAGCTCCATTATGCGGCGGCCGTTGTAGGAAAGACGGGTCTTCGTTCTACGGTATGGCGGGTCCGGCTGCTTTTTGCAGTCACCTAATGGTGCTCCGCAGTGGAGGCAGACCACACTTGTAGCCGCACCAAAATCCTTTCCACAATAAGTACACAACGACACAAGATTATTCTCCGGAGATGAGAGTAAGTGACGACCACTGCTGCCTCGCTGCCCGTGTGCTCCCGCAGCCGAAAGCTTTAAGGGGACGCGTGAGAGGAGGCCCGCGTGATCACGCGCGGTGCACGGACCTTTCCTAAAATAAAGGAGACGAGGCCAAAAAGTCTATAGTGTTTGCAACACACCGCCCGCACTCTGACCTACGCTGCACAAAAAAAGAAGCCGCTCTGTAAAGCGACTTCCCGATCTCGGTCTGCGTGGCTTTTCAGTGCTTCGCTTTCATTTCCCCTTTTTCCTCAGCGGATTCGCTCTTTTTGGTTTCGTGCTCGATGGCGACTTTGCCTGTATACGCGTTGACGTTCACCTCGCGTGTGTTGCCGTTCTTTTCACGAAACTCAAAGGAATAGATCCATGTACCGTTCTCGTGCTCAAGCTCCTTTGCCTTGAGTTTGAGCCCGCGTGCGTGCGAGGTCGCGATAGCCTGCGCCCGCTTCATACCTATTTTCTTATGCTGTGCGCTCGCGGCACCAGCACCCGCCAGCATAAGCACTAACAAAAAAACTAACTTTTTCATATCCTTTCTCCTCCGAAGTAGATTCAGCCTGGACGTCTTATTGTACAGCGGCAAACAATCTGTCGGTCGCATATAGTAAAAAATATACTGCGGTTTTGTGTCAGTTTCTGAATTGGCGATAATGCCAAATATGAATACTCATCTTCGCTTATTTCGCATAGTTCTTATCTTAGTTATCGCTACCGGGGCGGCGCTTTCTGCGATGGCTCAAAAAGGCAGCGGCTACCATCTCCTCGACACTATCCAGGTCGGCGGTGAGGGAGGCTGGGACATCCTGATAGCTGATGCAAAGAACCACCGTCTCTACGTATCGCACGGCTCGCAGGCTGTGGTCATCGACACGCAAACCGATAAGGTCGTGGGCAGCGTTCCAAAGGCGAACGGCATTCACGGGATCGCGTTCTCGCCAAAATTTGGCTTTACCACCAACGGCCGCGACAACACCGTCACGATGTTTGACCTCAAGGACCTCAAGGTCATGGGGATCATTCCGACGGGCAAAAACCCGGACGCACTTGTATATGACAAGGCGACAGACCGGGTGTTTGTCTTCACGCCCGGCAGTAACGACTGCACGGTCATCGACGCGACCGCCGGCAAGGCAATTGGAACGATCGCCCTGCCTGGAAAACCTGAGTTCGGCGTCAGCGACGAGAAGGGAAAGGTTTACGTTAACCTCGAGGACAAAAGCTCGATCTCGGAGATCGATTCAAAAACGATGAAGGTCCTCAACACTTGGTCGATCGCGCCTGGCGAAGGTCCGTCGGGTCTCGCGATCGATACCAAAACACATCGTCTCTTCGCGGCGTGCGAGGGCCAGATGGTAGCGGTGGACGCGAATACGGGCAAGGTTGTCGCAACTGTTCCTACCGGCAAGGGCACGGACGGTATGGAATTCGATCCTGATTTGAAATACGTATTTGCTCCCAATGGCGGTGACGGCACTTTGACAGTGATCCACGAGGACTCACCCGACAAGTACAGCGTCGTCGAGAATGTCAAAACGCAGGTCCGTGCCCGCACAATGACCATCGATACAAAGACGCACAAGGTGTACCTGCCGATCGCGCAGTTTGGCCCGGCACCGGCTCCGACAAAGGAGCAGCCGCGCCCACGCCCAGCGATGGTGCCCAATAGTTTTGCAATTCTGGTCTACGGCCGTTAACCACGGGCAATAAAGGGGGGAGAAGAATGGCAGACAGGATTAATGAGGCGGTAACAGATAAGGGTCGGATCTCGCCCGAGATCATGACCTATGTCGCCAAGGTACCCGAGGTCACGCTGTGGTTCTGGATAATCAAGATCCTGTGCACGTCGATCGGTGAGATCGGTGCCGATGCATTGACGATGTCATACTTCGGCGAGACGACCGAGGGCGTCACTGGTTTTTGGCACGATTACGGCTATCTCGTCGGAGCTGGGATCTTTTTGCTCATCTTCCTCGTGGCGGTGGCGGTACAGATCGCATCGAGGAAATTCCACCCGTTTATCTACTGGACAACCATCGTCGCGACGACACTCCTCGGAACGGCTTTGGCGGATTACTTTACGCGATCCGAGGGCTTTGGCTACTACTGGGGCTCGGCAATTCTCCTCAGCCTCGTAGTTCTCTCGCTGATCATCTGGCGACTCGTCACCGGAACAATAGATATTTCGAGCGTGCGAACCGCCCGCAGTGAGATGTTCTATTGGATCACCATAATGTTCTCGCAAACTTTGGGAACAGCTCTGGGCGACTACGTAGCCGCGGGAGAAGGTAAGGGCCTTGGGCTTGGTTACCTTACCTCGGGCGCGGTTTTTGCCGGAATGATGATCGTCCTAGCGATCCTCCTCTACACCACAAAGGTCTCCCGAACGATCTTGTTCTGGATCGCGTTCATCCTTACCCGCCCGCTTGGCGCGGTGACCGGCGATTATCTCGACAAACCGATCGAGGATGGCGGCCTCGAGATGAATCGCTACATCCTCAGCGCGATCCTCCTCGCGGTGATCATTTTAGCGATACTCATCTTCCCGCAACGACCAGCGTCCGCAGAGGAAGCTCACTAAAAAAGGCCCGCACAATGCGGGCCTTTTCCTTCTCTCCATCGTCAGCAACTCGGCTACCGATCGATGTCTACTTGCGTCAGTGCATAGGCGTAGTCGAAGGCAACCTCCTTGAGCCGATCATAGCGGCCGGACGAGCCGCCATGGCCGGCACCCATGTTGGTCTTGAGCAGGATCACACTGTCGGCAGTGTTATATTCGCGGACTTTGGCGGCGAACTTAGCACCCTCCCAATATGGCACCTGAGAATCGTTGAGCGAGACCTCGACGAGCATGTTCGGGTACTTTTGCCGCTTTACGTTGTCATACGGCGAATATTGGACCATGTAGTCCCACGCCTTTTTGTCGTCGCGAGGATTGCCCCACTCGATCCACTCCTCGGTCGTAAGCGGGAGGTCGGCATCGATCATCGTGTTCATCACATCTACGAAAGGCACCTGCGCGATGGCCGCTTTGTAGAGCTGCGGTGCCTGGTTGACTGCCGCACCCATAAGCAAACCACCGGCCGAGCCGCCTTGAATGACGAGGCGATCGGGCGAAGTGTACTTTTGATCGATGAGCCATTTGGAGCAGTCGGCAAAGTCGTTAAAGGTGTTCATCTTTGTGAACATCCTTCCGGCCAGCCGCCAATTCTCGCCCAGCTCACCGCCGCCGCGGATCAGCGCGATGCCGTAGATCATCCCGCGGTCAACAAGCGAGAATCTTGATGACGAGAAGTTTGGCGTCATCGATATTCCGTACGAGCCGTAGCCGTAGAGCAGCATCGGTGCGGAGCCGTCTAGCTTAGTTCCCTTTTTCATCAGGAGCAGGACCGGGATCTTGACGCCGTCTCGGGCGGTGGCCCAGACACGCTCCGTCTCGTACTTCGTCTTGTCGTGGCCCGATGGGATCTCGTCCTGCTTGATGAGCACGCTCTTGCGTGAAGGGACATCATACTCATACGTCGAATTGGGCGTGATCATCGACGAATAGCGGTACCGAATGATCGGTGTGTTGTACTCCGGATTTGCACCGAGACCCATCGTGTAGACGCTCTCATCCGTTCGCAGGCGCTCGCCATCGCCGCGTTCTTTTGAGTTGATGACCCGGAGGTATTCGAGGCCGTTCTCCTTCTCGGAGACGACGGCGTAGTCCTTAAAGAAGTCGATCGCCTCGACGTGGATATCCGATGAGTATGGAATGTAGTCCTTCCAATTCTTCTCCGCGGGATCCGAGGCCGGAGCCTTCATCACCTTGAAATTCTCCGCGCCGTCCTTATTCGTGACTATATAGAAGCTGCCGTTGTCGTAGTCGGCGTTGTACTGAAAGCCCTCGCGACGCGGCGCGATCATCATCCATTCGCCGGCCGGTTTGTCTGCGGGTAGATAACGCCATTCGTCGAGGGTCTTTGCTCCAGACTGGAGAAAGAGCATCTTGCCGTCCTTTGAGCGGCCGACGCCAAGATTAAAGAGGTCGTCCTTTTCCTGATACTGCAGTGTGCCCTCATCGGTTGAACCGACGGCGTGGCGGAAGAATTTGTCCGAACGCTTGGACACAGGGTCCTCCTGCACGAGGAAGATGTACTTGCCGTCGGCTGACCATTCGAGCGATGTGACGCGTTCGACCTTGTCTGCCTGCTCCTGCCTGGTTGTCAGGTCTTTAATGTGGAGCGTGTACTGCCGATAACCGGTTGTGTCGGTCGTGTAAGCGAGCAGGTTGCCATCGTCCGAGACAGACAAGTCCGCGATCGCGAAGAACTTATGTCCCTTTGCGAGCTCATTCTGGTCCAGCAGGAGCTGTGGGTCCTTGAGGTCCTTTGTCTTGCTCCTAAAATAGCGTGGGTACTGCTCGCCTTCTTTTGTGGTGTTGAAGTACCACCATCCGCCCTTCTCATATGGCACGCTCGTGTCGGTCTGCTTGATGCGGCCAAGCATCTCTTTATATAGAGCGTCGACGAAGGGCTGATGCTGGCCCATGTAGCTCTCGGTGTACTTATTGTTGTCCTCGAGAAACTTGATAACCTCGGGGTCCTTTTTATCATTCCTGTCGCGGAGCCAAAAGTAGTTGTCGGTGATCTCGTAACCGTGGATCTTTAAAACATGAGGGACCTTCTTTGCCACTGGCATCGCGGCAGGTGTGGTAGATGACTTCATATCGGGTTGCGTGACAATGACGGTGTTGCCGATGACAATAACGATCAATCCGGCCGCGGTATACAAGAATGCTCTTAACATTTTAGAACCTCTTACTGACTTTGAAAGCAGGGGCTATTTTACTCGATTTCTGATACGTGCCTAAGGCGGATCTTGTTCGATCCTCATCCGAACCGGATTTTCAAAGTTTCACCCACTCCGATCGGGCTGAATTGATACCCCAGGCACACCTCTACCGGCACCACCCGGCATTATTGGTGGCGACTAACTCCGCCGGGCCGCGAGATGTATCGCGGAACATCCGTCGGACAAAACTCTACTTGCCTCTAAGGCGGATCGCGCGCGGAATACGAGGGATAACTGTGATCAGGCGGTTTGAGTTGCGTGTTCATCGCTGCGTCTCCTGTGCGGGTTAATGTTTCACGTGCCTATGCGGGGAGCACGATCGTTCTAAGTTAGCACGCTGTCGTTTCATTTGTCAAGCACTTTCTTATCCGTGCAACAAAAAGCTCTGCACCTATAGAAAACGGTATCTTGATCAAGATATTCCATTGACTTGTGAGCCGGATTGCACTAATTATGTTGAGACGTGTCGCTCTGGTCTAGCAATCCTACAACAGCATTCATCGGTCTTGGTTCCAATCTTGGTGACCGTGCGGGCAATCTATTGCTTGCGGTGCGGTGTCTGATAGAGGCTAATTTTAAGGTCCACAAGCTGTCGTGCGTGTACGAGACGGAGCCGGTCGGTATTGATACGGATCTGACATTCCTGAACCAGGTCGCGGAGGTGCAGGTGACCA
>JBJMGO010000002.1:0-4431 GCA_045807825.1 Pyrinomonadaceae bacterium
ATCGAAATCTAAAGACATTTGACGTTTCGCTCGATATTTCGCGCGACCTCATCACGCGCCGTCCCGGAGGCACGCTGATGATCGCTGAGAGCGGTTTGTCGACGAGAGAGGAGGTCGATGAGCTTCGCGGACTGGGATTCGACGGATTCCTAATAGGTGAAACACTGATGCGTCAGCCGCAAATGCTGGCGGCGTTAGCCGGAGGTGCACCTTGAGCGCGGAAAAGGTGAAGAAGAGTGTCTTCACGATTCGCCTGATCGCCGCGGAAAAATTCCTTCGCGGGCTGCTCCTCATGATCGTGGGCTTTAAGCTGCTGTCGATGCTTGGTGACGATGTGCACCAGCACGCCGTGGATTTTGTGAATCGCCACGGGATCAATATGGCAAACCGCTTCGTCCAAATGGGTCTCGGGAAACTCACCGGGATCGGGGACAAGCAGATGGAGGAATACGGGATCATTGCCGTGCTCTATTCGCTGCTCCTGATGGTCGAGGGTACGGGCCTCTGGATGTCGTACCTGTGGGCGGAGTACGTGACGATCATCTCGACAACTCTCCTGCTGCCGCTTGAGATCTATGAGTTGGTGGAGAAATTCACATACGTGCGGCTCGCTCTGCTGCTCGTCAACATCGCCATCGTCGTCTACCTGATCATTCGTGTGCGTAAAGATCGCAAGGAGGCGAAGCCGGCATGACCAAGGTAAAGATCTGCGGGATAACGAATCTGGAGGACGCTCTTTACGCCGTTGAGTGCGGCGCGGATATGCTGGGCTTCAATTTTTATCGCGGGAGCAAGCGATATGTGGAACCGTCAATTGCGGCTGAGATCGTGCGGGAGCTTAGTGATTCGCGCGTGGAGAATGTAGGGGTGTTTGTCAACGCAGAGGCCGCAGAGATCGCAGAGATCGCGAAGCAGGTCGGCCTCAATGCGGTACAGCTTCACGGAGATGAGACGCCTGAGGCGGTGGCCGAGGTGAAGCAGTCATTGCCGGAATTACTTGTCGTAAAGGCCGTCCGCGTCGGCGGCAGCCTCGCATTTCGCGCCGCCACTGTGTATGTGGTCGATCATCTGCTGCTCGATGGTGAGGCCGGGTCGGCATTTGGCGGTGCGGGGCAAACTTTTGACTGGGAGCTAGCCAGAGGGATCGAGGGAATGATATTGGCCGGAGGTTTGACACCCCACAATGTCGCAGATGCTATCCGCGTGCTGCGTCCTCACGCGGTGGACGTTGCGAGCGGTGTTGAGTCTTCGCCGGGCAAAAAAGATCCGGAGAAGGTCGCGGCATTCATCAAGGCGGCCAAGGAAGCTTTATGAATTACGAGCCTGACGAGAGAGGCTACTGGGGCGAGTTTGGCGGGCGCTTTGTGCCTGAGACGTTGGTCGCGCCGCTCGATGAGTTGACCGAGGGGTACTTTGCGGTGCGCGATGACGCTGGGTTTCATGCGGAGTTGGACGACCTGCTTCACAATTACTCGGGGAGGCCGACGCCGTTGTATTTTGCACGACGCCTCTCGGAAGAGCTTGGCGGTGCACGCATTTATCTGAAACGTGAAGATCTCAATCACACCGGCGCACACAAGATCAACAATTGCCTTGGCCAAATTCTGCTTGCTCGCCGCATGGGTAAGCAGCGAATAATCGCCGAGACCGGGGCGGGCCAGCACGGGGTTGCGACCGCTACTGTTTGTGCGCTCTTTGGAATGGAGTGCATCGTCTACATGGGGACCGAGGACATGCGGCGGCAGGAGCTTAACGTGTTTCGGATGCGGCTGTTAGGTGCCGACGTGCGAGGGGTGGATTCGGGATCTCGCACGCTAAAGGATGCGATCAACGAGGCTCTGCGCGATTGGGTGACGAATGTCGACACGACCTATTACCTGCTCGGTTCCGCCTTGGGACCACATCCATATCCGCTGATGGTGCGCGACTTTCAGAGCGTGATCGGCCGTGAGGCCCGCGAGCAGATCTTTGACCACGAAGCCCGTTTGCCCGACCTTCTCATTGCCTGCGTCGGTGGCGGATCGAACGCGATCGGACTGTTTCATCCATTTCTGAATGACGACATTCAAATGATCGGAGTCGAGGCAGGCGGTCGCGGCGAGACGCTCGGCGAGCACGCCGCAAGGTTCATGGCCGGCGGCCGAGCGGGCGTGCTGCAAGGCACGCGTAGCTACATCCTCCAGGATGCGAACGGTCAGATCGCTCTGACGCACTCGGTCTCAGCCGGGCTCGACTATGCATCGATCGGTCCGGAACACGCCTTCCTGCACGATGACGGCAGGATCGAGTACACCTCCTGCACGGACTCGGAGGCGCTCGATGCCTTTCAGACGCTTGCGAAGACTGAGGGAATAATTCCCGCGCTCGAGTCGTCGCACGCGGTCGCACACGCGATCAAGATCGCGCCCGAAATGCCGCGGGATTCGCTGATGATCGTCAACCTCTCAGGTCGGGGGGACAAGGATGTGCATACGGTCGCCGACGCGATGAAGGAAGAATTCTAGCCAGTAGCTAGGAGCAGAAAACCAGGTCTAATGAGCAGGATCGAACAAAAACTTGGTGCAAGAGCGGCCAGCGATCGAAAGGGATTTGTTCCCTTCGTAACGGCTGGCGATCCGGATCTCACAACGTCGCTTGCGATATGTTTGAAGCTGGCTGAGCTCGGAGCTGATGTGATCGAATTGGGAGTTCCCTTCTCCGATCCTATGGCGGACGGGCCGACGATACAGCGGTCGTCGATGAGGGCGTTAGAGAACGGCGTGACGCTGCGGGATGTTCTTGAGCTTGCGAGGAGCTTTACGGCGGCGTCGGATGTGCCGCTGGTGCTTTTTAGTTATTTCAATCCGATCACCGCAATGGGACTGGATTCCTTTGCCGTGGCCGCGAATAATGCCGGGATAGACGGTGTTTTGCTCACAGATGTCATTGATATCGAGGCGGCGGATGTCTCGCAAATGTTAGCAAAATACGACATCGACCTGATCTCGCTTGTGGCACCGACGACCACAGACGAGCGACTGCAGCAGATATGTTCACGCGCACATGGCTTTGTTTACGCTGTTTCACGTGCGGGTGTAACGGGCGCTCGGGAGAGCGTCAGCGACGCGGCTGAGAAGCTGGTCGCGAGAACGCGGCAATTCACTGATCTGCCCCTGGGGGTGGGATTTGGCATTTCGACAGCCGAACAGATCGCTGAAACGTGGCGATTTGCCGACGCGGCGGTGGTCGGCTCAGCAATAGTCGTGGAGATAGAAAAGCATCAGGATGATGCCGTGGCAGCGGTGGAGAAGTTCGTTTCACAGCTCCTGCCCTCGTTTGCAAAGGCAGAGGCTGAATCTTAGAGTTAGAAGTTTGTAATAACGCTTATGTTGATCGTAATGAGGTCCGATGCAAGGACCGAAGACATTGAAAGGGTACTTCACGTCGTCGAGCATCTCGGTTTTCGTGCTCACGCGATGCCGGGCGAGAACCGGACGGCGATCGGCATCACCGGGAATCCGGGATCGATCGATCCCGCGCACTTTGAGTTTTTGCCCGGCGTCGCCGAGGCGATCCGCGTCACGCAGCCGTACAAACTGATCTCCCGGGACTTGAAGCCAGACCGTTCCGTCGTGCGGGTGGGCAATGCCACGATCGGCGGCGGTGAGCTTGCGATCATCGCGGGACCGTGCGCTCTCGAGAATGAGAATCAGGTCGTCACGACCGCGAAGACGGTGGCTGAGAGCGGTGCAAAGTTCTTCCGTGGTGGAGCTTTTAAGCCGAGGACCTCGCCCTATGCTTTTCAAGGCTTGGGAGTTGAGGGGCTGAAGATGCTGTCGCGTGTGCGTGATGAATTTGGTCTCAACATTGTCACCGAGGCTATGGACGAACACGGGATCGACGCTGTCGCAGAGTATGGTGACTGCATTCAGATCGGCGCCCGCAATATGCAGAACTTCGCTTTGCTGCGTTATGCCGGTCAGGTCAAGAAACCAATCCTGCTAAAACGCGGGCTTTCGGCAACTCTTGAAGAGCTCCTACTCGCCGCCGAGTACATAATGGCCGAGGGTAATTACGACGTCATCCTGTGCGAACGCGGGATCCGAACCTTTGCGGCCCACGCACGGAATACAATGGACCTCTCCATCATTCCGGCCGTGCAACGGATAAGCCACCTGCCGATCATCGTCGATCCTTCGCATGGAACGGGACACAATTACATGGTGACGCCGCTCGCTAGAGCCGGCGTCGCGGTCGGTGCCGATGGTCTCATCATTGAGGTTCATCCATGCCCGGAAGAGGCTCTTTGCGACGGAGCACAAGCATTGACGCCTGGCCAGTATCTGGATCTGGTCCGACAGGTGCAGGCGCTGCATGATGTCGTCGCAGCTCCTGCGGCTGTGGCAGCCGTCTAATATTTATTAAGGTAGAAAAAGACCCGCCGTCTCCCGA
>JBJMGO010000003.1:0-5489 GCA_045807825.1 Pyrinomonadaceae bacterium
GACCTCGAGCATGATGCGGGATTTCGTAACTATTACGAGGAGACCAAGTACCTTGCCGAGATCGAGGTAGATCGGCTCAAATCGGAGCTTCCCATCACGATCTACCGTCCATCAGTGGTCGTCGGCGATTCTGAGACGGGGGAGACGACAAAGTACGACGGCATTTATTACCTGATCCAGTACGTAAGGAAAGCGCCGTCGCTTCTACGGATCGTCAATGTCGGCAACGATAAGGTGAGGCTAAATCTCGTCCCCGTCGACTATGTCGCCGACGCCATCGCGGCCTTGTCCGCTGACGGAGCGGCACAGGGAAAGACCCTGCAGATCGCCGATCCCTCGCCGCTAACTACCGCCGAGCTTTTTGACGTGATCGCAAAGGAGCTGACGGGCCGCAAGTCGGAGTTTCGACCGCCTCTGCGCATGGTTGAGTGGTTTCTGAAGAAAAGCGTTTCGCCACCGCTCACGGGCCTTCCGGATCATGGCGTGCCGTACTTCTTTATTGACCAGACCTACGACACCGCTCTGGCGTCTGCCGCGCTTGAGCCACATGGCATCGCGTGCCCGCCCTTCCCAGGCTACGCGAGGAACTTACTGGATTTTGTCGAGGAATTCCCAACCCTTTAGGCTTACGCTCACCCATTTAGGTGCATCACACAAGCATGGGAACCTTGCGGCTCGCTCTCATCTCTTTGTTTATCCTGGTCATCGGATCCGCGGCTTTCGGCCAGAGCCGCCGCGTTGCCCCGACGCCGACGCCAACACCTGAGGACGAGACGGTCAGGGTCCGCACCGAGGAGATCAAGCTGAATGTCCTTGCCTTCGACGATAAGGGCGATTTCTACAAAGACGTCACTGCGAGCGACCTCGTGATCACCGAGGGCAACATTCTGCACCAGCCTTCCAGCGTCCGACGGGTACCGGCAAATGTCCTGATCCTGATGGACACGGGCGGCGAGCTGCGCGTTGTAAAATCCCTGGATCAAACACGCAAGGTGGCGCGGGCGGTCGTCGAGGCCCTTCGGCCCGGTGATTCCGTCGCGATAGAGGCTTACGCCGCTAAGCCGCAGATCGTGGGCGAGTGGACAACTGACAGAAGCCAAATGGAGGCAGCCATTGCAAGGACCAATTTTGGCCGCACGTCATCATTCGTCGATGCGCTCAACATGGGGACCGACTTTCTACAACGATCGGGACGCGATAACAAGCACCTTATCCTGATCACCGACGGCACTGACAGCGCGGGCCGCCAGTCAGAGCGTTTCGACGCTTTGCAACGCCTGATGACCACTGACATCACGGTGCATGTGATCAGCTACACTTCCATGGAGGCTGAAGCGATGGGCGTGCGGGCGAAAACAACGTCAAATCAGCCGCCGCCAAAAGCCGTTCCGGACGAGGTGCAGGCCACCCTGCCCAATGGTGTTAAAGACCGCGGCACAAAGGTAGGTCCAACCATCAATCTGGACCGCACCATGATCCGCACGCTAAAAGCACACCAGGCCGATCTCGAGAAGGCGCAACAGCAGCTAGAGCAGGTCGCCGAGAACACGAATGGCGAATTCATTCTCCCTGAGACCACCGACGAGATGGACGACAAAGCACCGCTCGTTGCACGCATGATCGATGCGTCTTACGTCGTAACCTATGTTCCAAAGGTGCCTGTCGTCGGGACACGTGGTGTGGCCGAGCGAGATATCCAGGTCACCTCAAAACGCGAGGGCCTCGTTGTCCAAGCACGCCGAAAGCTGCTCATAGCCGAAAAGTAGAACCTTCGCATAAGCACACACGTAATCTCGCACATACCTGTAACCCCGATCGGCGGCGCGTCGTCGTAAGATGTAGCGGCTACGCTTGAGGTTACTGTCGACAGCGAGATGAACTCAACCGTTCTCGATACAGAAGCTATGTCTGTGCCAAACACCGGCGAGCTCGTCGTGCGCGCCGACAGGACGGACAATCAGCTTGTCGAGCTGGTGCTCGCCGGGGAGACAACGGCTTTTGAGCAGCTCTTTGACAGGCACAAGAGAATGGTCGCAGGGCTCGCGAGCCGCTACTTTCGTCGGCACGAGGATATCGAGGAGCTGGTCCAGGCCTCGTTCGCAAAGGCATATACCGAGCTGCGAAAGTTCAATGGCAAATATGACCGGTCCTTCGCGAGTTGGCTTGGGAGGATAACCATCAATACGTGCTTTGACGCATTACGTGTTAAACGCCGCCGTCCCGAGACTCTTGACTGTGAGCTTGGTGATGAAGAGTCGATAACTCTCATCGAGTCGCTCTCGCATGACAGCGGTCATACCGATGACGTGCAGACGCGAGACCTGGCTGACAAGCTGCTATCAAACTTGGCACCGCAGGACCGGGCCCTTCTTGAGATGCTGTACACGGACGAGATGAGCGTTGCGGAGATCTCGGAGGTTTTGGGCACCTCGCAATCAAATGTAAAGGTTCGTGCCTGGCGTGCCCGGCGGCAGTTGAGGAAATTGGCAGGCAAGCTGATGTAACCCGTTGCGGTTAGGCATCGTCTTGATAGTGGGAGATGGGAAGCGTTAAAAACAAACGGTCACTGGACACGATAGGCCAACAGCTGGTCACGCGGGGAGCCGTTACCGAAACAGAGCTCGACCGGATCGTTGAGAACGATGATCTCTTCGCGGGTGTGATGAAGCGCGTCAGCACGACCGAGTTTATCGAGGTTCGGAGTTTCTCTTGGGGAATGGGTGCGGCGTATGCGTCGGTCTCGCTCGCAGTTGCGGTGGTCGCAACAGTGACGATATTCAGCTTGATGCGTACCGCAAACGTTCCTCAGGTCCCATCGATCGCGGCAGTGAGCGTCCCGTCCTCCAAGGCGGGAACGGCGGTCCCGCAGCCCGCGCGTCCTCCTCAAGACGAACCGTTAGTTTCAAATAAACTCACGGCGGGCGGCGGCGACCGGCGGATGATCATGGCCGACAGCAAGACGTATTCGCCGGCTCCAAGGCGTCCAGCTCAACGACCGGTACAGGTCGCAGCGGCCGATGAGGATGGCGAATTCTACCCGATCTCTTACGCGGGCAACGAGACACTTGCCGGCGGCAGGATCATTCGAATGGACATCCCTAGGGCACAGGCGTTTGCGATGGGGATTCGCGTCCCGCTCGAGAATGATTCGGCCACTGTGAAAGCGGATGTGATCATCGGCCCCGACGGCGTGCCTCGTGCGGTCCGCCTCGTGAGACAAAATTTTTAGCAGCATCAGGAGATAGTTATGAAATTAGTGATAGGAATCATTATGCTCGCCACCCTCGGCGTCGGAGCCTCAGCCCAGCAGGTTGAACGGGCAAAGGTACTTGCCGAGGTCGCAGCCAGCGGTCAGGCCGTTAAGGGACAGCCGTTTTCAGCCGACAGCGTGAGCGAGAGCGTGCAGACGCTCGCGGACGGCAACCGTATCGTTCAGACCTCAAGCGGAAAGATCTATCGCAACAGCGATGGCAAGATTCGCCGTGAGATGACAGGTGGCAACGGCGGACACAACACGTTCTTCTTTAACTACGGCCCGGGCATTTCGATCGCAGAGCCTGCCGGCGGATATCGGGTCCTGCTCAATGAGAAAGAGAGGACCGCGCGTGCAGTCACCGTCGTTCCGGACACTGAGGTCAAGGTATTTACCCGCACGCCAGATGGTGCTGCTGCGGGTGAGGGTCCAAATTCCGTCAGAGTTTTCACAAGGACCGAGGGGCCATTAACCGATGAGCAGAAGAGAGCTCTAGAGACGTTAAAAGGGCACAAAGAAGGCGATCAGCTTACACCGGAGCAGAAAAAGGCGATGGAGGTGCTTAGGTCCGCCGGCGTCCTGCTGCGTGCCGAGGGTGCAATGATGGCCGCGCCACTTCCGCCGCTCCCCGCGATCGCCGCGCCTCGCGCAATGGGTATGGGTGGTGACAACTGGTTTGTCGGCGGAGCGGGCGACAGCAAGTGGGAAACAAAAACCGAGGACCTTGGGACTCAAAATATCGAGGGTGTCATCTGCGAGGGAACACGTCACGTCACGACGATACCCGCTGGTGGCATCGGCAATGAGCGTCCGATCGAGATCACCTACGAACGGTGGTTTTCGAAAGATCTCGGAATGGTTGTGATGAGCAAGCACTCGGACCCGCGCTTTGGCGAGCAGACCTACACGCTCAAAAATATCGTCCGGGCCGAGCCCGATCCGTCGCTCTTCACGGTGCCCAAGAACTTTCAGTTCCAGGGTGAACCGGGCGGCGTTTACAAAGTACGGACCGGCGAAGGCGAGCGTGAAGTGACGCGAGCAAGAGCTGCGACGCCCCCAGCTGCTCCTAAACAGCCATAGCGTTCAGTCGCAGGGATCCTCAGCCAGAGGCGAGCCGCAGGGCTCGCCTTTTTTTCGTTATAGATCGCGCTTGACAGAAGGACCCAATTAGAATTATTCTAAATACAATAAATGGTTACGGCGGCGACAAAGGATCTTGGCTTAACAAAGCAGCGTGAGGTGGTGCTCGAGGTCGTTCGTGACTCGCGCACGCACCTCACGGCAAACGAGGTTTTTTCGGAGGCTAAGCTGCGGCTGCCGTCGATCAGCTTTGCGACGGTTTACAACAGTCTTCGGTTCTTAAAAGAGGCCGGTCATATTGCGGAGATCCGCTTCGGGAACGGTGCGAGCCGCTTTGACGGGATCACGTCGCGTCACGACCACGCGCTGTGCACAAAATGCGGAGCTCTCGTGGATATCGAGATGAAATTACCTTCGCGCCTAATTAGTGAGGCTGCGGAGAGGTCGCGATTCAAGCCTGAGTCGCTCGAGTTTACTTTACGGGGCACCTGTCCCGAGTGTTTGGAAAAGGAATAGCGAATATCAATTTAGGAGATAAAACGAATGTCAACAGCAACTGCAACCGCAACGGAGACAGCAACCACCGAGATCGCGAAAGTCGGCAAACCGGCACCCGATTTCGACATGCCGTCCACAAAGAACATCGACACTTTGGGTGAGAACGTCAAGCTATCCGACTATGAGGGCAAGTGGCTCATCCTCTTGTTCTACCCGCTCGATTTTACGTTCGTGTGTCCCACGGAGCTGATCCATTTCTCGGATCGCCTGGACGAATTTCAAGGTGTCGGGGCTGAGGTCGTCGGTGTTTCGACCGACTCGGTCCACTCGCACCGCGCGTGGCTCAAGACACCTGTCGACAAAAATGGCATTGAGGGTGTGAAGTACCCGATAGCCTCTGACGTTGGCGGCAAGTTGTCACGCAAGTTCAACATCCTCGTTGAGGAGGCGAATATCGCGCTTCGAGGACTTTTCATCATCGATCCCGAGGGTGTTTTGCAGTATTCCGTGGTTCACGCCCTGAACCTCGGACGCTCGGTCGACGAGACGCTTCGCGTGCTGCAGGGCCTGCAGACCGGCGGTCTCTGTGCGGCGGATTGGAAGCCGGGTCAGGAGACGCTGAAGGTATAACGCACAATTCAGAATGCACAATGCACAA
>JBJMGO010000004.1:0-3282 GCA_045807825.1 Pyrinomonadaceae bacterium
CGGAATACGACGGACTTCAGCCCGTGCTTTTCAAAGGCGAGACGGCCGAGATACTCGAGCGTCAACTTTGACCACCCGTAAGACATGTCCGGCACTCCAAGATCATTCTCAAAATCGACCATGTCCTCCGTCAGCAGGAGATAATTCTCTAGACGTTGATACTTGATCGGATATGCGGCGCTCGAGCTGAAGCAGACGGACTTCTGCGGACATGTTTCCGCCGCCCATTGCCAGTACGCTGCGTCGATCGAAAGATCTTCGGCCACGGCTAACGGGTTTTGCTCGATCACTAGCCGCCCGCCCACGATGGCTGCTAGGTGGAAGCAGTAGTCGTAATCATCATCTTTCACCCGATCAAAGAACTCGCGACAATCTTCGTTGTAAAAATGAAAGTTATCGAAGTCGGACGGGTCGATCCCAAGCCACGACGGGCCCGGTTCTATGGCACCGCTTAGCGGCATAAGGTTATCCACACAATGGACCTCATCGCCCGCCTCGAGCAGCCGTCTCACGACACGCCGACCCACAAATCCCGCACCCCCAGTGACAAGAACTTTCCTCATCCGCCTCTTTCCTACTATGATTATTCCTTAATCGCGGTCCGAGTCCCGCCAGTTCAAGCTTTGCACGGTACTACAAGTATAGAAAGTCGAGACACTGCGCCCGAGCCCGCGTTTGCTCCAAAGCGGCCGGCATGGCGAGGTACTCGAAGCGTTGTCATAATTACGCCCGTTCGCAACCGCAGAGATATAACGCTGCAATGCTTGCGAAGCCTGGAGCGGATCGATTCGACAGGCCTGCTCTTGCAAAGGATCGTCGTGGATGACGGCTCGATGGATGGGACGTCAGATGCCGTTCGGGAGTATTTTCCTGATGCTGAGGTCATCTCCGGCTCCGGCGATCTCTGGTGCTCAGGTGCGGTGAATGTGGGAATCGAACACACGCTCGCAAAGGCTCCCGACTATATACTCATCATTAACGATGACACCGTTTTCGATAGCTGCTTCCTTCAGCAGATGGTTGCGACTGCCGAGGCCAATCCAAAGAGCGTAATCGGCGCTCTTCTGCTTCTTTGGGACGAGCCGCACCGTGTCTTCCAAGTTGCACCACGTTGGGAGACCTGGTACGGCGGGTGGAGACACAAGTTTGAACAGACGGTTTGGACCGTGCCGGAGGAGCCTTTTGAAGTCGAACTGATCGCGGGCAACTGCACACTGTTTCCGGCGGCCGCTTTCCACGAGGCAGGTCTGTTCGCGACAAGATGGCTACCACATTTTGGTGATGCGGAATTCACGCCACGGCTTAAGAAACGTGGGTGGCGGCTGCTGATCGAGCCGCGGGCGAGAGTATTCAATCAGCCAAACGAGGTCCCGCCAAAACTGTCCAAGATGAGGCTTCGCGAGCTGTACGACGTCATGTGGCGACGGTACAACCACCCACACAACTTCAGAAACCGCTTCATGATGTACTGGCTGGGTGCACCGACCAAGGCACAAGGTGCGGCCGGATTTGCGATGTACGTTGTGCGACTCGCACTGCAGGCGATCGGTATCAGATCCACGCCGCCGGCTGAGAGGCCGCTTCGCGGGGAGTATAACTAGTTGGAGCCGCCGAAGAGGATCAGGTTCGTCTGGAATTATCTCGATTGGGGCGGCGCGAACGTCTACCTGCTCGCGATCATGAAAGAGGCGGCAGCGAAGTGGGACATGAAGGTTCTTCTTCCGATCGGCTCGTCGCAGGACATCCTCGAATTGATCACCGCTGTCGGAGTGCCATACCGCCTAATCGATGCAGCTTTAGATAAAGCTCCCGCGCGATCCATCGCCAGAAAGCTGCAGCGACAATGGCGCCGTATTCGAGCAGAGGCCGTGACGTACAAAGAGCTGAAGAACGAGGGACTCAAAGATCTTGTCGTACATTGCGAACTCGCCGCATGGCAGTCGTGGATATTCTATTGGCTACTTTGCCGCCGAGGGGCAAACGTCTTCTTCACGATGCACAATGCTCTGCCTGATCAGCCAAGGTGGAGGAATATCGTTTGGCGCTTCCGGATACGATTTTTGTCGAAAAGGCGCGGATTTCATCTATTCGCGTCCAATCAGCACGCAAAGGACAGTCTGCACGGTTGGGTCGATCCTCAATTCTGGGAATCGATGCCCGTAACCTATACGTGTGTCGATCCAGATGAGATCTCAGCCGCATTGGCCTCGCACTATGACGCCAATTGGGCCCGCACGCGATTTGGCATGTCCGAGGACGCATTCGTCGTCCTTACAGTGGGCCAATTCATCGACCGCAAAGGACGTTGGACCCTCCTTGAGGCCGCAAAGCAGATCGCATTTACGAACGACCGGATAAGCTTTGTCTGGGTGACGCCCGAGCTCCCATCGGATGAAGACCAAAGGCGAATCGAAAGCTACGGGCTGGGCGTTCGATTCCGCCTCATTCTCTCGAGTGAACTCGGCGGCTCACGGATGGACGTTCTCCGGTTCTATCGGACCGCCGACGTGTTCACACTTCCAAGCTTTGTCGAGGGCCTGCCTATCGCCTTGCTTGAAGCAATGGCGATGGGTCTTCCTGTGGTGTCGGCAAATGTCTATGGCATTCCGGAGGCTATCGAGGAGGGCGTCACGGGAATGATGATCGAGGCGGGTGACAGCGAAGCACTCGCGTCTAAGATCCAAGAGCTTTACGGTGACGGTGATCTACGCGCAGTGTTGGGTAAAAGAGCGAGCGCGTTCGTGCTCTCGCATTTTGATGAACGGGTCGCAGCCCGCACCGCACTCTCGCACTACGAAAAGGCGCTGAATGACTGACGCCATCAGAGTCGACAAACGGGCCCGCCTTGCCCGTAACAGTCTTCTGGGACTATTGGCATGGGTGTTCCCCGCGATCCCCTCGCTGATAGTCACACCGATAGTCGTTCATCGATTGGGAAGTGCTGACTACGGTCTCTACATCGCGATCATCGGGATCACGGGATTCTTTTTTACATCAGGCGTCGGGAGAATCGCCGCCAAATACGTCGCTGAATACCGCGCGACGGATGATGACCAGAGAGCGTCGGAGATGCTCTCGGCCACACTCGTCGTCACGCTCGTGCCTACTGTTATCGGATTGATATTCCTGGCCGTTACGGCGCCCTTTGTGGTGAATAGGGTGCTGCTGATCGCGACCAGCCAGGAGCTGACCGCAACCGAGGGCTTATGGATTGCGGGAGCTGTGATCATCGTGACGGCTCTCACTCAGGTGTGGCAGTCGGCATTACAGGGGCTTCATCGC
>JBJMGO010000005.1:0-1563 GCA_045807825.1 Pyrinomonadaceae bacterium
AAAAAGCCCGCCAGAAGCATGTGCGAGGAGGTCAGTTCAAACCGTTGTACGCGCAGCTCCTGCAACGGTTATTCCTCGCCGGCCGGTTTGTCATCCTTTGGGTCCGGAACGATGAGCTGGATATCCTCGTTGTCGCTGACGCCAAGCTTCACGTGACCAAACCCAAAGCCGTACATGTGAACTGCCGGGGAGAACATTCTGCCTGTAATGCTGCGGGCTTGGGCGGGCGGGCCGGCATTCGCGTAGACCAACGTTGCCGCGGTCGCGACAGCGGTGACACCTATCGCGACGACTGCGGCCTTGACGCCTTTTGACGCGAGCTTGCCTGAGCGGACAAACCACATCCCGCCAAACACGATCGCGAGACTCATAAAGAGGCCGGTCATGATCGTCTGAGTTCGCGAGAATCCCATTGCAGTGACAGCGGCGGTATTGTCGGTGCCATTATCGAGCTCCTCGAGTGCTGCACGCAATTGCTTTATCTGCGACTTTGGGATCAGCAGCTTAGCATCAGTGGCTTTGGCGTCGAGCCTAATATCCATTTGCGTGTCGACGAGGGTCTCCGACTTGGCTTTTGGCGAAGGTTTAGTAGACGGATCCGGGCGAGCGATGTCGGCAAGGGCAAAGGTCGCAAATGCCAGCATCATAGCCAGCGCAAGGGCAGTGTTTTTCATGATTGTGTCTCCTATTTTGTCAGCGAGTTGGGCGAAGTATACCAGCATTTAGGTTTTGAACGTTCTGAGCTACACTTTTTGCATATGCGCAAACAGCTCGAGAATTTTATGGCCGCGATGAGTGAGAATTCGGTCGCGATCATCCCAGCCGCGCACGAGGCGGTGCGAAGCTACGACACGGAATACCGTTTTCGTCAGGATTCGGATTTTTGGTACCTGACGGGCTTTCCGGAGCCTGACGCGATCGCAGTGATCGACCCCTCGTCAAAGACGCCATACACGCTCTACGTGCGGCCACGGGACCTCGAGATGGAGACTTGGTTTGGCCGGCGTCAAGGCGTCGAGGGAGCGGTCAAAAATTACGGTGCTGGCCGCTCGTTTCCGATCGAGAAATTCAGTGCCGACATCGGCAAGCTGCTCGATGGACACGATGTCTTGTACTACCGTTTTGCGGTGGATCCGGCGCTCGATCAGCAGATACTTGGATACTTGAGAGAGCAGAGGATCCGCCGTCTAAAGACAGCGTATCCGCCGCACACGATCGTCGATTCGACGCCTATAATCGGCGATATGCGCCTGCACAAGACGCAGGATGAGGCCGCTCTCATGCAGCGGGCTGCGGACATCGGAGCAGAGGCACATATTCTCGCAATGAAGAAGGTCAAGCCCGGGATGAATGAGTCGCAGGTCGAGGCGTTGATGGAGTCGTACATGCGCCACAGCGGTGCGAATGGCGTCGCGTACAATTCGATCGTCGGCGGCGGTGATAACGCGACGATCCTTCATTACGTCGAGAACAATGCTCCACTCGACGACGGCGATCTGCTTCTCGTCGATGCGGGTGCCGAGTATCAGGGATATGCGTCGGACATTACGCGCACCTTCCCAG
>JBJMGO010000006.1:0-8394 GCA_045807825.1 Pyrinomonadaceae bacterium
CAGCTCCAGGTTGAAGCGGCGCGGAATAACAGCCTGATTAGCATTTTTATTGAGAGCTTTAATCCTGCGGATAAGCTTTTCATCGAGCTTGGGTTTGATAAGACTTCTGATGACGGCGTCACGCGGCGCTACGGTTGGTCGCCGGGATAAAGAATCTGGAATTCTGCGATGGCCGAACATAATGTATTGCGGAGCGGCGGAATGGTTGTATAATCGCGTGTCTCCAAATTTTGCAAAGCAATAGTATCTTAATGACCGCAGTCGCGACGTCGGCACAGCCGACAAAGGAGCAGTTCTCAAAGCTTGTCGATCAGACCTTCCGGGCCTCCGGCCCGAATGGCGATGCGTTGGAGTTGACGCTCACAGCCTTCAACGACTTGCTCGAATCGGACACACAGGAGACGTTCACCTTGACGTTCCGTGCATCATCAGACGTAACGGCTGAACAGGGTACTTACAGCGTCTCAAATGATGCTCTTGGCGAGCAGGCGATCTTCCTAGTACCGATCAGCCGTGACGCTGACGGACTTTATCTCGAGGCGGTATACAACAGATTCAAGAAATAACAGGGAGCACAAATGAGTAGCGTTAACAGAAGAAAATTCATTGGCACCGCGGTTGCGGCCGGGGCAGTGGTCGCATCGGGCATGAGTGTGGTCGGGCAAAGGCTCGGAGTAAAGACCACAGCCGCTGGCACGGACGCACTGTCAAAGCTTGGGTGGGACGCTTTCCTGCCGTTCGTGAATACCGACTTTACCTTCGGTATGGGACTCAACGCTGTTACGCTGCGGCTGACCGATGTCAAGGACTCACGTCCACTTGGGAGCAAAGCTCGCTCGATGGGGCAGGAGAATTTTGTGCTCACATTCACGGGTCCCGGCCGGTCGCCGCTGAAGGACGGCACGTTCAAGGTCAACCATTTTAATCTCGGCGACTTTGACCTATTTATCACGGCTGCCGGACAGAAGGGACGGCTCAATGTTTACACCGCGGTGGTTAATCGCGTGACCGTCTCGGAATAAGCATTATCCAAAAGAAGAAAAGCCGCCGGAAAACCGGCGGCTTTTCGCGCGTTGGCGGCCCCACAACCGCCTCGGCAGCGAATGTTCGCAAACCGGGGAGGCAAGCGAACCCGTGCAAGATAATGCGATTGCGGCCTGGTTGTCAAATGAAAGAGAGGGGACAGTCGGGAAGTCTTCCCTGACCCGTCGGGGGTCGTGGGCCGGCTCAATACCCAGGCTGCCGCCCTCCTTTACTAAGCCTGACGGAGTCATGCGTGATTACCGTATAGGAGAATACAAGCCTCAGCGGTGGCGGACCTTAATAGATCTTGTGGTGTCGCGGCTTTACGTCAGCGTGAGGTATCTCACTACTGTCGCCCGTGTCACGGGACGTGAATCTACGGGCTTCTGACAGAAAATTGTCCCGTGCAGACGCGTCGGCTATGTAGTATTCGGAAAGGATCTCCATCGCGTGCCCCTGATCGTCGTCAGAGAGATCCAGGAAGCCTCGTATCACCGCCAAAACCTTGTTATTGATCCCTGTCATACGTTGTTTACAGGCTATTCTACCGTGCCGAATTGGGCTGTTTGCAAGCATACGTTGGGACGAAGATGCTCTAAACGGCCCCCGCCCCGTCCATACATGACGAGGCAGCAGGTGGCGGTATCGGCATGCGCACGCTCCGCGTAGCTGGTTTCGCTATTGGTAGACTGATCCCACTCCAAGCCGGGGCCGGGGAAACGCGGCAAGTTTAATTTGTCGAGGGGCCGCGTCGATATTGAACTAGCGTGTGTGCGATAACGGTCGCGATAATGATCACCCCGCCTAAGAGTGCCCAATTCGAGGGCTGCTCACCAACAAACAGGAACACCCAGACCGGGTTTAGGAGAGGTTCGATAAACCCAATGATGCTTGCGTCGAGTGGCCGGGTGCCGCCAGAGACACCTTTGATAAAGAGGATATAGGCGATCCCGATCTGCACGATCCCGAGGAAGGAGACAGCGAAAATGTCTTTCAACGTGAGCAACGGGAATGCAGTAATGCCTGAGGGAGCGGTGGCGATCGCCAGAATAGAATTCCCATAGATGACGGTAATTACCGGATTTAAGGCTCTTGCTCGTAGCGGTTCGGTGCTCGGCAAATCTGCGGCAGATGCGGGTAGAACTTCTTCTGCACCGGCAACAACCAAATGCCTGCTGCCGACTATTCGCGGGTGCCGGAGCAGCATTATGTAGAGGCCAAGCAGGACACCTGAACCAAGCGCCGCGATATTCCCTTGATAATCCCTGATCTCAAGCTTGCCCACAAAAAAAAGTGACATTCCAGCGATGCAGAAAACCACCGTCGCGAGGTCCTTCACGTGGAATTTCTCGCCTATCATGAACGGGCTAAGGAGGAGAATGTAGATCGGCGCGGTGTACTGGAGAAAGATCGCGTTTGCGGCCGTGGTGTGCTTCGTAGCCCAGACGAAAAGGAAAAGCAGCGCCGCGTAGATCAAAGAGCAGACAAAACCGAAAAGATCGATCCGTAGTCCGCTTTTACGGGTCGCAAGGACGACGGTTACCCCAGCGAGGAGCGATCGATAAAACGTCACCTGGTAGGCGTCGAGGTCAGTGAGCTTTATGAATAGCCCGCCCGTGCTCCAGAGAAACACCGCTATCACGACGTACCATACAGGCGAAAGGCGATCGCGGGTCTTCGGCATTCCGGTTATTGTAATTTGAGTGCGCTCTCAAGCGAAGCACGGCATCTGATCGGTGATGAAAAAGCGCGTTTTTTGGAGGAGCATCAAATCTGCTGAAGAAGAACCTGTAAGTCCTTTTGATAGATAAGTTGTGGGAAGCACATTTTTTGAAAAAGAACGAAATAGTTAGCAACGAATTTGCCCAGTTTTCATCTTATTATTGTCGCTCAATAAGAACGGCTCCCAAGAACCCCGAAACGGTATAATTGATAGGAAGGTTTATTCTCCCCGCGACGCCCCTGTGTGTCCGGTCGTAAAAGGATACGATAATGAAAAATTTCTCACGTGCTCTGCTTCTCTCATTCGTCGCGATCATTGGTTTAACAGCAGTAGGATTTGCCCAGACAAGCCCCAACAAGCAGTTTGGAGACATTAAGGTGGGTATCTCGAATTTCGGCAAAATGGACGACCACCTTTACCGCGGCGGCCGACCGGGCGGCAAGGATTTTGCGACGCTCAAAGCACTCGGGATCAGTACCATCATTGACCTAACAGACAACTCGGGAAATGAGCAGGCACAGGCGGAAGCGGCTGGTCTCAAATATGTGAATATCGCGATCCCGGACAAGAGCTATCCCACAGACGATATTGTCGCTCAGTTTATTAAGACCGTGAACGACCCGCAGACGGGAGTCGCTTACATACACTGTGCCGGTGGACGCCACAGGACGGGTGACATGGGTGCTGTGTATCGCTTTGCTCAGGGCTGGGACTACGACAAGATCTATCAGGAGATGTTGAACTACGATTTCTACACCTCGAACGGCCACCAGAAAGCGCTTGATTTTGTGCAGGACTACTCGAAGAAGATCGTCGCACAGCGTGCGGCAGCGGCCACGGCGGTCTCAGGCAAGTAAGAACCTTCTACAACTTGGAGTAAAAGAGAGCGGCCCGAGAGCCGCTCTTTTTTTTCTTATTGGAAGATGTCGCCCGCACTTTTAGTCTTAGACCACTGAATGCCCTCAGTGTTGTTGGGGTCCGCACTGAGGATACGGTCGCTCAGCTCGTCGGTGGTGAGATTTAGCCGGAGTGCCATGTAATAGGAGATCGTACCTACCTGCTTTTTATCGTCCGGCGGCACGATCTCGCGGACCTCCGCTGCGATCCCCATTCGTTTGAAGATCTTTTTGAGCGTATTCTGCGTCTTATCCGGATTCCTCGTTTTGACGGTCAACTCCATCGAGCGGACCACCTGCTCGGGCTCACGAAACTCAAGCAGCCACAGCAGAGCGAGTGCGAACAAACAAAGAGCGATCCCCAGATCCCAGCGTCCGACGCCGGAGGCGAGGCCGAGAGCGAGGCTGATCAAAAGGACCGTTATCTCCTTTGGGTCGCGGACATTCGTCCTAAACCGCACGAGGGACACTGCCGCAAAGATCGCAAAGGCGCGGCTCGTGTTATCGCCAACGATCAGCATCAGCCCGGCGGCCACGACAGATAAAAGTATTTGGGTCTGAGAGACGAAGAGGCTTCGCTTGAAGAGCGGTACGTTTTTGCGCGGTCTAAAGGCCAGTATCCCCGACAGTACGACTGCCAGCAGAAGCCGTTGAAAGATCTCAAGAGTCGTTACGAGTGTGCTGTCGCTGGTTGTCGCATTCTCAAGTGCTTTTGCGAGGAAGAAGTTCTCCTCCTTTGGAGGCTGGCCATTCGAGGCCTGAGGGTTGCCATTCTCCGCTGCGATCGTCGGTGGAGTTTGCAGATGAAAAAAGCGCGGGGCGACCGCGGCCATTACGATAACGGCAAAAATGCTGGCCAGAAGCAGCCCAAACACTAGAACCGAACGCGATCCTCTCATCGCATGCCCGTGATCCTGCGGTCATTCGCGGCACGGTCCAGCTGGTCGATGCGTGACTTGACAGCCTTTGTGAGCGTTTTAATATCGCCGGAGGAGTAATTAGCCGCGCGAAACATATCCCGGATCTGATCGTCGGTCAGCTGCACGAGCAGGTCGGCGATCCATCGAGCGTCCTCTTTGGTGAAGTCATGCATCCGGCTGCGATTCTTACCGTGATAAACAACGCGCACCTTATCTTCGGTGACGCCGCTGACAAGCTTTGTTTTTGCGTAACCCTTCGGATCATTTCGGCTGCGGCCGATACGAAAGAAGATGGGTAGCGAGTTGCTGCCCGTCTTGCCAAAGGTGGCACCAAGGTCGCTGATGACGTATTCATCGAGCCCACTGGTGTGAAAGACCTTGTTATTGGCGCTCTTCATGTCCCAGTTGTTGATAAAGGCCATCATCATCATCAGGCCCTTCATCTGTGGGGTGTTTTCAAAGGGCGTGCGGCCCCAATACCAGATATCCCCACGCTTGACGTTCTTAGGACGCGCTTCAAGCCGTACGTTCGAGAAAGTGCCCTTTCCCGGAATCGTCAAGTTGGGTACTAAATAGTTGACCTCGGTATAGTACCCAAGCGCCGCCATTAGGCGAACGGCGGCGGTCTCAGGCTGGGCCTCGGGTCCGATTTTTGCGACCCATACATTGCCCGCGCCGTCGCGGATCTTATACTTCGTCGACCAACCGCCCTTTTCCTGCTCAATAAACTCGATGTGCGAGAGGTCAGGCTGCATTGCGGCCCCACCGGGACCCAGATATGTGTCCTGGCTTGAGACATCTACTTTGTGCCAAAGAACGGCACGGCCTCCGCCCGAATTATCATTGAGGTGGCCCTTTTTCTTTTGTGCCGCGGCTACTCCAAACAGGAGTGCGACCATTAGGGCGGGAGCCGCCAATCGCGTGATTCTATTTAGCTTGAACATATTATTCCCCTTGTCTTGTCTCGGTTCACTGACGCGCAGTAGGCGCGCGGGTAGCGATATCGAGTGCCCGAATACGGGCCTTTACAGCCACTGATAGCTGGCTAATGTCCGCGTCCGAGTAGTTTGCCGCCAAAAAGGCGTCATGGATCTGCTTATCCGTTAGCTGGACGAGCAAGTCGGCAAGCCAGCGACCGGAGGCGACGCTAATGTCCTGGTCTTCCGACCTATTTTTGCCCTCATACGCGAATTTGATCTTGCCGCTCTGTACGCCTTTTAGAAATTCACTGTCGGCATAACTCTCAGGCTGATTGCGGTTGCGGCCGATACGCCAAAAGATGGGCAAGCCGACGGGCCCACTCTTTCCAAAGGTGGCGCCAAGATCACTGATGGCGTAATAATCCTTGCCGTCCTTCTCAAGAATGACGTTGTTGGCCTCCTTCATGTCCCAGTTGTTGAGGAAGGCCATCATGATCTTTAGACCCTGAAATTCTTTAGTGCCCTTGAACGGATTGTCCTTCCACGACCACGTGCCCATGCGTTTGATATCATCGGGCCTAGCCTCGAGACGCACGTTATCAAAGTCACCCACGGTTGGGATCGTCATATGCGGCACGAGATAATTGATGTCGGTCTTATACCCGACCGCCGACACGAGCCGCACGGCTGCAGTTTCCGACTGCGATTCGGGCCCAACCTTGGCCACCCATGTGTGTCCTGCACCGTCTTTGATCTTGTATTTCTTTGAGAAGCCGCCCTTTTCTTCTTCGACAAACGTGATATGGCTGAGGTCGGGCTGCATGTCCGCTCCGCCCGGTCCCAAGCTGGTGTCGAAAGACGGTACATCCGTGGGCTCCCACAGGACTGGCGTACCCGTCGCCGTCTTGGCGTCTTTTTTGTCCTTATCCTTGTCTTTATCGCCCTGCGCAGCCGTGACAGCGACAATGCACAACATCGTGAGAGCTATGCAGGATAGCTTTTTTACTAGCAATGCCATTTTCCTTTCCTCCAAAAACCGGCGTGTCGATTCTTCAGGCACAGGGAGAGCCGCAGTATCAGTCTGAGTTAAAGGCGGAAGTGGGTCGGTATGGTAGAAAACTTAAAGCACGCCGGCACACAAAGACCACTGAGAGCTATACACGTGCTCAGTGATCTCTTCGTGTTCTGTTGCTGCCTGCTATTCCCCTGATGCGGCGGACTTAACGACTTCGCGGAGCTGCTTGGCAGACGTGGTCACGGGCTCAAGCTCCACGTCCTCGACATTGCCGTACACCTTTTTGCCAAAGACGCCGTTCCAGGGCGGGATCACGATCGTCACATTACCCTCGGCACGTGCCTGACAAGCGAGACGGAGAAAGGGTTTCTCGTCCTCGGGCTGGTTGTACCCGAAAACTTTCATCGCGCGGCGTTCGCGCGGCTTTACCTCAGTCAGCTTTTCCTGCCCGCCGAGAACTCCCACCCAGCAGGTGCCGCAGGATGCAGAAGTGCATTCGATCGGGACGGGACCCTCCCAACAGCGTTCGTCGCGTGCCTGCCAGTCTTTACTGTGGTCTTTTTGTGAAGCTGTGGCGATCTCCTCATCCATCACGATCGGGAACTTGCCCGTGGCATGCATACCAGCAAACTTTACCGAAAACTTTTTGTCTACCGTCCGCAAAAAGCCGAAAAGCCCTTGCGAATCATCCCTTGCACGCTCCGCGACAATGGTGTCGGGAGACTTTTTCATCAAGCCGATCGGATCCAAGACCTCGCCCGACGCGAACTTAAACGCATCGAGGCCAACCTGATTCAGCGTCATTAGACCCACGGCAGCTATTGCATTGGTAAGGCTGCGATCGACCTTTAGCTTTTTCGAGACAGGCATCGCCACGGACTTAATCGTCTCAACGAGTGGTGTTTCCTCGCCGGCGTATTCGTCGGCCATTTTCTCAATGACACACTTCACCTTTTTCCAGTACCGGTGCCCGTAAAGGAAGTAGTGGGAAGTGTCGATCTGGTGCTCAAGCTCGAAATCACCCTTCAGAGCGAGCCCGCGGATCATCTCCTCACGATCCTCCGTACCACCGACATAACGCCGGAAACTCAGCGGAAAAAAGCGAAACCAGATCTGTACCGCGTTCCGGTCGACCTCGTGGATCGACGGCAAAAGCTCGTCAATGGCTGTGAGCCATTGTGACTCGTCAAAGTTGGCTAAGTATTCCCGAAAAGACTTGGACATATTGTGTGACATCAAGAAGGAGCGGAGTAGCCCTCGCATGGCAAATTATGGATTCTAACGATGAGCGGCCTCGCGGTCAATCTCGGCTTGACACTCACTCGGTCGAAATCATAATATCTAGAGTTTCGGACTTACGCGGTCTGGCTTTCCTTAGGGCTTCTCGCCCTTTTGGAATGGGAGATTGAGAACTGAAGCATGAATTGTAGCGTAAAGGCGGTCTCGACCGCCGGCCCTGATATTCACATCTAGATCGCCACGCCACAGCAAAGTTTCTTTTCTCGAGAGTAACTACATAGTAATAGATCATTCAGCGAGAGCTGCTTGTGCTAACTGCCGAACACGTTCGGCAAGAGTCAGGTAAGACCGAGGTTTTGCTTTTATATGCCGACTATCAACCAATTAGTTCGCAAGGGCCGCCAGCGGGTTAAGTATAAGACCGCAAGCCCGGCGCTGCAGTCAAACCCGCAGAAACGCGGTGTTTGCACGCGTGTTTACACCTCGACTCCGAAAAAGCCGAATTCGGCACTTCGTAAAGTCGCCCGCGTCCGGCTGACCAATGGCATCGAAGTGACGACTTACATCCCGGGCGTTGGCCATAATTTGCAGGAGCACTCGATCGTGCTCATCCGCGGTGGCCGTGTGAAGGATCTTCCCGGCGTTCGCTATCACGTGG
>JBJMGO010000007.1:0-4835 GCA_045807825.1 Pyrinomonadaceae bacterium
CTGAGCTGGGACACGGTGCTCAAAAAACGCGAGGCGTATCGGGACGCCTTCGCCGGATTTGAGCCGGCAAGGGTCGCCCGATTCACCGACTCACACGTCGAGAAGCTGATGAGTAATGACGGGATCATTCGCAATCGACTCAAGATCGCCTCCGCTGTCTCGAACGCGAGGGCATTCCTCAAGGTGCAGGACGAGCTCGGGTCATTCGACAAATATGTTTGGTCGTTTGTCGGAGGCAAGCCGATCCTTAACAAACGTGTCGGCGGTGACGTCCCGGCGACGACTGATGTATCGGATTCACTCTCCAGGGACCTTAAAAGGCGTGGATTCAACTTTGTCGGCTCGACGATCATGTACGCGTTCATGCAGGCCACGGGGATGGTGAATGACCACCTTGTGAGTTGTTTCAGATATTTTGAGGTGACTTTAAAATAATTGTTGCAATTCATGCAACGTTGTGCTATAAATGAAACATCCCGCAAGTCGGGTGGGAATTAGGGACGGGTCAAAATCTATGAAAGACGTAGTTATAGCATCGGCAGTACGCACAGCCGTCGGCAAGGCGCCGAAAGGCACTCTAAAAAACACACGCCCCGACGACCTCGGGGCGGCAGCGATCAGAGAGGCAGTGGATCGATTTGGCGGTCTGGATAAGGCGCAGATCGAGGATGTGATCATGGGATGCGCCTTTCCGGAGGCGGAGCAGGGAATGAATGTCGCACGCACCGCGATGATCGCGGCGGGTTTGCCGGTCGAGACATCTGCGATGACGGTGAACCGCTACTGCTCGTCCGGTCTGCAGACGATCGCGATCGCAGCGGATCGGATCGCGGCCGGCGGAGCTGAAGTGATCGTCGCGGGCGGTCTCGAGACAATGTCGATGATCCCGATGGGCGGCAACGTCGTGCGGCCAAATCCTGCCATCGTCGACAGTTACCCCGACTACTACCTCAACATGGGCCTGACCGCGGAAAATCTCGCCCGCAAATACGAGATCACACGAGAACAGGCGGACGAGTTCTCTTACGGCTCGCATCAAAAGGCTCTTGCGGCCATCGCGGAAGGCAAATTCAAGGACGAGATCGTGCCGGTCAATGTCTTTGTCGACGAGATCGATGAGAAAGGCCGCGTGCGTCGCAAAGAGATCGTCTTCGCCCAGGACGAGGGACCGCGAAAGGACACCTCACCCGAGGGACTCGCAAAGCTGAACCCCGCATTCCATACCCATGGCACAGTGACGGCCGGAAACTCTTCGCAGATGTCGGACGGTGCTGCGGCCGCGGTCGTCATGTCAGCCGACAAGGCGAAGGAGTTAGGTGTGACGCCGCTCGCGAGATTTGTCGCCTTCGCTACGGCCGGCTGCCTGCCCGAGGAGATGGGTGTCGGCCCTGTATATGCGATTCCAAAGGCGCTGAAGATCGCAGGTCTGACGCTGGATCAGATCGACCTCATCGAGCTGAACGAGGCATTCGCGGTTCAGGGACTCACCGTGATGAAGCTCCTCGAAATGGACCCGTCAAAGGTGAACGTCAACGGCGGGGCCGTCGCCCTCGGGCATCCTCTCGGATGCACCGGTGCAAAACTGACGGCCACCATTCTTCAGGAGATGCGCCGCCGCAATGCCCAATACGGCATGGTAACAATGTGCGTCGGCGGCGGCATGGGTGCGGCGGGGATATTTGAGCTGATCAACTAAATAGGACATGTGGGTCTTATGTGACTCATAGGCCGCATCACAAAAAAATGGATACCCAACTACAAAGAAGCTTTTTGAAAGGCGGTGAGTTTCTCATCGCAGATCCGACGACGGCTGAGGTGGTGACGCCCGAGGACCTGACCGACGAGCAGCGGATGATCGGGGATACGACGCGGGAATTCGTCGACAACGAGGTTACTCCGCAGCTCGCGGCGATGGAGCAGCACGCGTGGGAGCTCGCGCGGGACCTGATCAAAAAAGCCGGTGATCTCGGCCTGATCGGAGCCACCATTCCGGAGGAATACGGTGGACTCGGGCTCGATCAAACTGCCGGTGTGGTGATCGCGGAGATGATGGGCCGGGCCGGCGGATTTGGCGTGACGTTTGGCACAACCAGCTCGATCGGTCTGCTGCCGATCTTGTATTTCGGCTCTGAGGAACTGAAGAAAAAGTGGATCCCGCGGATCATCTCAGGTGAGGTCGTCTCGGCATACTGCTTAACAGAGTCAGGCTCCGGATCCGACGCCCAGGGTGCAAAAACTGTCGCCAGACTCACAGAGGATGGTCAGCACTACATTCTCAATGGCGAGAAGATGTTTATCACCAACGGCAGCTTTGCGGATGTATTTACTGTCTTTGCAAAGGTCGATGGTGAGAAGGACAAATTCTCCGCCTTCGTTGTCGAGCGCAGTGAGAATTGTCGTCCCGGCAATGAGGAGCACAAGATGGGCATCAAGTCGTCGTCAACGACTCCGCTCATCCTAAGCGACGCGAAGATCCCCGTGACAAATCTCATCGGCAGCGTCGGCGACGGTGCGAAGATCGCTTTCAACATTCTGAATGTAGGGCGGTTTAAGCTTGGTGCTTCGGTCACGGGCGGTGCAAAGCTCGCTATTCATCATGCTGTCAGATACGCGAATGAGAGGCGGCAATTCGAGAAGTCGATCTCGAGCTTTGGTGCGATCAAGCACAAGCTTGCCGAGATGGCGATCCGGACGTGGGTCGCTGAATCGATCACGTATCGGACAGTCGGAATGATCGATTCGCTCATAGGCGATGGAGCCGACAACGCAAAGAAACTGCAGTCGATCGAGGAGTATGCCGTCGAGTCGTCGATCAACAAGGTCGCATGCAGCGAGACTCTCGATTACGTAGTCGATGAGATGGTGCAGATCTACGGAGGTTATGGCTACTCGGCTGATTATCCCGCGGAGAAGGCATACCGGGATTCTCGCATCAACCGCATCTTTGAGGGGACCAACGAGATCAACCGAATGCTCATTCCGGGCCAGCTTATGCGCCGCGCGATGAAGGGCAGGATCGGTCTGCTCCAAGCGGCGAAAGCGCTCCAGGACGAGATCCTCAATCCGCAGATGTCGTTTGACGACGACACGAGCACACTAGCCGCCGAGACAAAACTCGCGGCCAACGCTAAAAAAATCGCCCTGATGGTCCTCGGCACCGCCGCGCAAAAGTACATGATGGGCCTCGCCGACGAGCAGGAGGTCCTGCTCAACTGTGCCGACATCATCATGGACGCTTACCAGATGGAATCGTGCATTCTGCGTGCTAAGAAGTTTGCCGAGAAGAATGGCGAGGACGCCGGCGCTCGGCAGATCGACATGGCAGCTGTGTTTTGTAATGACGCGATCCAGCGGATCGAGATCAAGGCCCGCAACACACTCATCGCTGTAGCCGAGGGCGACGAAGGCCGCACCCTGCTGGTGGCGCTAAAGCGGTTCACGAAGAACAACTTCCCCGTGAATACGATCGCAGCTCGTCGTCGCATAGCGGACGCTCTGATCGCCGCCAACACGTACTCCTGGTAGGAGATGTAACCACGAAATTCCACTAAATAACACGAACAAAAGAGACACCTCCGTTCAGTGCGGTTTCGTGTTTTTTCGTGGTTACTTCTTCTCTAGCTGTTTGAAGTCGGAATGAACCATCTCCCGGACGAGATCGGTGAAGCTGTAGGTCGGGGACCAGCCGAGTTTTTGCTTCGCTCGTGAGACATCGCCGATGAGGAGGTCGACCTCGGCGGGCCGAAAGAATCTCTCCTCCACGGTGACGTGATCTCGCCAATCGAGATCGAATTCTCCGAAAGCCAATTCGCAAAACTCAGTGATGGAATGTGTTTCTCCCATAGCGATAACAAAATCCTCCGGCTCGTCTTGCTGCAGCATCAGGTGCATTGCCCGCACGTAATCGGCGGCGTGCCCCCAATCGCGCATCGCTTCGAGATTGCCGAGGGGGAGCTTCTCGGCTAACCCGAGTTTTATCCTTGCGACGCCTGATGAAATCTTTCTGGAGACGAATTCGTATCCGCGTCGAGGGCTCTCGTGATTAAAGAGCATGCCGGTTGCGGCAAAGAGGTCGTAAGCCTCCCGATAGTTGCGTGTAAGCTCAAATCCCGCGACCTTGCTGATCCCGTAGGGCGAACGCGGATGAAATCGCGTCGTCTCACACTGGGGTACTTCCTCGACCTTGCCAAACATCTCGCTCGACCCGGCAAAGTAAAAACGACACTCCGGCTGCAGCTCTCGAACGGCCGCGAGCATATAGTGCGTGCCGTTGATGTTGATGTTCATCGTCGAGAAGCCGTCGCTAAAACTCTCGGCAACGAAGCTCTGTGCGGCGAGGTGGTAGCATTCGTCAAATTTGTGCCGGCTAAAGATGTGAAACAAACTCGGATAGCTCTCCAAGCTCGCCGCATGCAGCACCAGCCGGTCGAGAAGGTGATTTATCCGCGTAAACCGACCCTCCGGAGCCTCGAGTGCGACCCTCCGCACAATCCCGTGGACCTCATACCCAAGCGATAGCAGGTGCTCGGCGAGATAGCTGCCGTCCTGGCCCGTGATGCCCGTGATAAGTGCCGTCTTCATGTTTGCTCTAGCTTAACTTGCCAATGCGCCGTGGCAACAACGATGGGTCGAATCATAGCGCCGAAGCCGGCAAAACGGGAGAATCAACTTTCGAGTTGCGGCCGTACCAGAAGGGGAATGGGCCAGACGCAAAAATGCCCCACCCGGTATGAGTGAGGCATGAGTCAAGTGATCAAGATCTCTGTTATGGACGCCGGTATGAACGCCGGTAAACGTAACGTCGCGTGTAATGCTTCGGACGCTGCTTTTTGGTA
>JBJMGO010000008.1:0-7142 GCA_045807825.1 Pyrinomonadaceae bacterium
CCAAGGTCACCCAGCTTGGCTGTCAGCTCAACTAGCTTCTTCTTATCCAATAGGTATTTTTTTTCGATCTCGACGGCCATCGCTGACGCTAGTTTAGGTGACCGGCGACGGAGCGGCAAACGGATCCGGGGTGGTCTGCAAAATACCTGTCTGTCCCGTCCTCATACTTTGGTCGTAGGCGACATTACAGCCGGATCTCACGGCTCGCGAGTGGTCATGAAGTTTGACACCCCTCCAAGGCCTCCGATATTCTTAACGTTCGCCTGAAAATGGGCGATTCGTGTCCGGTTCGTCTAGGGGTTAGGACACCGCCCTTTCACGGCGGCAACACGGGTTCAAATCCCGTACCGGATACCATCTTTTAGGGGCGGTTTCGCATCATAAGTTGTACCGATTCGCTTGGCCACCCAAGCGAATTTTTGTTTTTATGGCCGTTTTTAGAAAAAGCTTGATCCTCCTTGTTGTGCTATTTGCCGGTGTGAGCGCAACGTTCGCTCAAAGCGGCGACGTCGTGATCGTGCTGCCTTTTGAAAACACGTCAGGCAAGGCCGAGTTTAACTGGGTAGGTGAGAGCTTTGCGGATTCGCTGTCGGACCTGCTGGCGATACCCGCTAGCTTTAGGGTTGTTAGCAATGAGCAGCGCAAGATACAGCAGCAGAAATTGAGAGTCCCGCTCTCGACGATCCCGTCACTTGCGACATCACTAAAACTTGCCCGCGAGGCACACGCTACCTGGTTGATCTCGGGCCGTTACACGATCCTGCCCGCGTCTGGTGACACGGTGGCGACGATAAACGTGCGGGCGATGATCATCAGCGTTAATGAAGGGCGCTTTTGGAATCAGGGCTTTCCGGACGGAGCCAAGATCCCGCCGCTCGAGCTGACCGACGCGCTCGGCAATCTGCAGACGATCCAGGGACAGCTCGCGCACAAGATCCTGTACTTTCATGACGGCAACGCGCTTGGTTTCTCGCAGAACGAGATGATAACGCGTGCGACGAAGGTGCCGGGACGCGCGTTCGAGGCTTATGTAAAAGGCTTGCTTACGACAGAGCCCTCGGCGCAAGAGAACTACCTCACGAACGCACTGCGTGAATATGCGAAGGTCGATCCCGAGGGCACGTACTCAGACGCCGCGTTGGAGCTCGGCCACTTGTTCTCCAAACAAAGACGCTTTCCCGAGGCCATTGATGCTTTTGAACGCGTGATCTCGGCAAATCAAAAGTGTCACGAGCGAGCGCAGGCGGACAAAAAGCCGGCGAATTGCGGGGATCAGGCGTATGCCGAGGCGTCTTTTTATATCGGAATGATCTTTTGGCAGCAGGGGAATTATGAGACGGCGCTTGCGACCATGCGACCCCTCGCCGACGATCTCAAGCTGACCACCGTTTACAATGCCCTCGGTGCTATAGCGGTTCAGGCGTCACGTTCGGAAAAGAAGAACGATGCAAAGGCCGCGGGAATGCTGACGGACGGCATCGACTTTTTAAAGAAGGCCAGCGACTCGGCGCCTGAGGACAATCAGGTGCGGTTCAACTACGCGACAGCTCTGTTCCTCGCGGGGAACCTGCAGGACGCGGCGACGCAGCTTCGCGCGACGATCGCCGCTAGCCCGCGGGACGGCGAGGCTTACTACCTGCTTGCAAAAACTCTCGAGGCCCTCAAAGATCCGCTCGCGTCGACGATCGACAATCAGGCACGGCTGAACCTTACGGCGAACAACCGCTACGCGGAACTCGAAAAGGAATGGGCAAGGAGCAAGTCCGTCAGCTCAATTCGCCTCCGCGTACAGCAGCCGGAGCGTAAGGATTTCGTCTCCGTTGTTTTGAGCCGCAACGCTGACAATGTCGCAGTTGCGCCGGCAAAGGACCGGACGCAGGAACTGCTTGACGCAGCGAAGGCGTCCTTTAAAGCAGGTGACGACGACGCTGCTCTGGAGAGCCTGAGGAAGATCGTTTCATCGGACCCGATGGCAGCCGAGGCGTACATTCTGCTGGGCAAGATCTCGCTTAAACGCGGCGACAAGGACCAGGCTATATCGCAATTTAAGACGGCGATCTTTTGGGACAATAAGCTGGTCGATGCACACGTCAACCTCGGCAAGATCTACGTCGAAAAAGGCGATTGTCTGCAGGCAAAGAACTACGCCGCATCCGCCACCGAGGTCGACCCTGAGAACTCTGACGTCCAGGCACTCCAGCGTCTCGCGGAGCGTTGCAGTAAGTAGCGGCGACGCAAAGCGTCGGTTCGAGGTTGCGCGTTCCAAGTTGCGCGTAACAGCGAGAGAGCGTTTACAGTTCTTTACTCGTACTCGAAAGCTCGTATCCACGGGCTTTTTTCTTTTTATTCACTGTCCACTGTTCACTATCCGCTGTCCACTATTTCTGTGGCACGCCAGATGCTTATAGAGCTGTGGCCAGCTTGATAAGCAATTATTAAGACCCCGCCGCCAACCCTACTCCGAGCGCGGTTTGCCACTGTGCTTGACACCTTCCGAGCGTTCCTTCAGTTGTCCTACCCTTCGAGCCCGGTCTAAAAAGACCGGGCTTTCCTACGTTTACACCCTTGTTTTCAGTCGTTTACGCCATTCTGCACGAATTTCGTTCAGCGTGCCTGTCGTGCATTCGCTTTGGTATAAGCGGCGGTCAGGTTGAACGAGGCTCCCATCGCTTTGCACCACCGAATGACAGTTTGCGTCAAGAGTTTGTGACAAATTTTGTCGTTTTGACCGATTTCGACCTGTCAGAGTGACTGCTTCTCCGTTGCGATCCCTTTAGCGATCTTTGCGGCTTTGCGTGAGACGCTTCTTTTTCACGCAAAGACGCAAAGGCCGCAAAGACGCTAAAATGTGCGGGATGGCGCGTGAGAGGCGGTTCATGATCTTTCCGAGATGGCAGAATGCGCTGCTCGCGCTTCTTGGCGCGGGGCTGTTGATCCTGGCCTTCCCGGATTTTGAATGGTGGTGGACGGCTTGGTTCGCACTGGTGCCGCTGATGTGGGCAGTCGAGCGTGAGGGCAAGGCGATGCCCTCATTCATGCTTGGATGGGTGTTTGGAACGGCATACTTTTTCGGCACGTGCTGGTGGCTGACCTACGCACCGATCCACTACGCCGGCGTCCCCGTCTGGCTCGCGTATCTGCTGATCATCGTCGCGTGCATTTTGACCGGACTCTTTCCCGCACTCTTCGCCGCGATCCTCTCACGGCTGCTTGGGCGTTTTGGAAGCTGGGCCTTTCTGGTCGCACCTTTTGTTTGGGTGTTTACCGAATTCGCCCGGTACTGGCTTACGGGTAATGACTGGAATGCGATCGGGTACTCGCAGGCATTTAGCACTCTCCCTATTTGGAGGATGGACCGAATCGTACAGGCGATAATGCCTCTCGCAAGCATCGGAGGTGTAGTCTGCGTTAGCGGCGTCATAGCTCTCTCGAACTGTGTTCTCTTACTATCACTGCGCGCAGACCGCTGGATAAGGTTCATTCCACCCGCGACCTTTCTTTTCGCGGCTCTCGCTTGGACGGTATTTTGTGTTGAGTCTCCAAACACTCAGCGAGGAGAGGTCGATCATGCGCTTCCGAGTGGCGCATCTCTCATCGCGATCCAACCGAACGTTCCGATGTCCGGCCTCGATCAGAGCACTTGGGCGAAACTTCGCAACGATCAGACTGATCGGGCAGAAATTGGTATCCAGGAAGAGTACCGCACCCGTGCTAAGACAAGGCCGATCCTAGTCGTTTTCCCCGAGTCGCCAATGAACTTCGCTTACGACGATGATCGCGAGTTTCAGCAGTACGTGCGGGATTTTACGACGAAAAACAACGTCAGTCTGCTCTTCAACTCTGCGGAACCGGACCGGGAGACGGGGAAGTATTTCAATTCGGCGGTGATGGTCGGGCCGGATGGGAAGAAGGTGGCGGAGTACGACAAGATCTATCTGCTGCCGTTTGGTGAGGCGGTGCCGTTCCCGTTCGAGGGGCTGATGCCTGCGGTGGTCGGGAGCTTTGCGTATGGTAAGAATTACTCGCTAATGCCGGTCGGTGACGCCAAAGCGGGAGTGATGATCTGCTTTGAATCGCACTTTGGCTCGCTTAGTCGCGAATACGTCAAAGAAGGTGCAGATGTGCTGATCGAGATGACCAATGACGGCTACCTCGGACCGACACCTGTTCTCCGCCAACATCTCGCGAATGCAGTTTTTAGGGCAGTAGAGACAAACCGTCCGGTTCTCCGCGTCACGAATGTTGGCATTACGGCCTATATCACTGAGACGGGTCAGGTGCTCGACGCCGCACCGAGCTACACCGAAGCCACCCGCATCTGGAGCGTCTCAAAAAGCGACGGATCGCAGACGTTTTATGTAAAGTACGGCGACTGGTTCGCGTGGCTGTGTACGGTGGTAACCGTGGTAATGGCGGTAATGAGCTTTAGAAAGAAGAGCCTCTCTGCGGTCTCAGCGTAAATCTCTGCGTTCTCTGCGTTAAGTTCACGTTTGACGCAGAGGCCGCTGAATCAACGCAGAGTCCCCGGAGGAGTCGCAGAGCACGCGGAGAGGATCATTCCCCTAACGCACCTTCCTCAATGTCCTGGAGGTCGTCGTAGGCTTTTTGGAGGATGGGGCGGGCACGGGTTGAGCCGTCCATTTCTCCGATGTAGCCCTCGCGGACCATGGCGTCGAGGATGGCGGCGGCACGGCCGTAGCCGATGCGTAGGTGGCGTTGGAGCAGAGAGGTCGAGGCACGCTTGGCCTGAACGACGGAGCGAAGAGCGTCGTGGAATAGCGGGTCTTTACGTCCGGGCAGTTCGCCGCCGTCGTCGAGCTCCTCTTCGGACTTAGTGATGGTGGTGTCGTACTCGGGACGGCCCTGTGCCTTGATGTGATCGACGACCTTTTTGATCTCGGCTTCGTTGACGAAAGCACCGTGCACACGCGTGACGTTTGAGTTGCCGGGCGGCAGGAATAGCATGTCGCCCGAGCCCAAAAGCGACTCCGCACCGTTGCCGTCGATGATCGTGCGAGAGTCCACCTTGGACGAGACCCTAAACGAGATGCGTGCCGGAAAGTTAGCTTTGATAAGCCCCGTGATCACATCCACACTTGGCCGCTGAGTCGCAAGCACGAGGTGAATTCCAACCGCACGGGCCATCTGTGCAAGCCGCGTGATCGACTCCTCAACGTCCTTACCACTTACCATCATCAGGTCCGCAAGCTCGTCGATGATGATCACGACATAGGGCAGGATCCGAGGCTCCTTGCCGTCGTGGTCAGTCTCACCAAAGTCCTTGCGGCGTCGCATCTCGGTGTTATAGCCGTCGATGTTGCGGACACCGTAACCGGCGAGGTCCTTGTATCGGCGTTCCATCTCGGTGACCGCCCACTTGAGCGAAATGGCCGCACGCTTTGGGTCCGTAATAATAGGTGTCGCCAGATGCGGAATGTCAGCGTACAGCCCAAGCTCAAGCCGCTTTGGGTCCACCATGATGAACTTCACTTCATCCGGCTTTGCCTTATACAGGATCGACATCACCAGCGTGTTGACGCCCACCGATTTGCCCGCTCCAGTCGCACCCGCGATAAGGAGATGCGGCATCTTGGCAAGGTCGGCAGCGTAGTTAACACCGTCGATCGTCTTACCAAGTGCGATGGTTAACAGCGACTTTGACTCCTTGAATTTTGGTGACTCGATAACGTCGCGGAGCATGATCGTCTCGCGTTTTTTATTCGGCACCTCAATGCCAACAAAGGCCTTTCCGGGAATGCGGTCGATGCGTATCGACTCGGCCTGCAGTGCGAGACAAAGGTCGTCGGAGAGACCTGTTACACGCGAATATTTAACACCTGCATCCGGCTTAAATTCGTAAGTGGTAACGACCGGACCCTTTGAGATGTTGACCACCTTGCCGCCGACGTTAAACTCTGAGGTTTTCTTCGCCAGCTCGTCGGCAGTCGCCAAAAGCTCGTTGTCGTCATGCTGAATTCGCGGTGCCGCAGGCGTCAGCATGTCGGTCGTCGGGAGCTTGTACTTCTCAAAGTTTTGCGACGTGGCGAATGGAGCCTTTTCGTCCTTTGCCTCGCCCTCAGCAGTGAATGTCGGCACAACATCGCCGTCGAGGATCTCCTCATCCAGAGGCTTTAGCTCCTCAGGCTCGGGCTCGACCTTTTTCTTCTTCTTATCTTTTTCAAACGCCTCCTTGAGCTCGGGCGGCTCCTCGACCTTGAGCGTCTCATACGGATTGTCGCCGTCGATCGTTGGTAAGGAGGGCTGTTGGTCGTCAAACACCTTTACACCCTTACCAATTGCACCACCTGCAACAGCTGCAGCAGCAGCCATCACCGGTTCGCCGATAGTGATCGTGGGTGGAATGGTCTCGGGGCCATCGTCAGGTCCGGAGAGACGCCTTTGCTTGCGGTTCTCAGCACGCTGCTTGGCCGCAATGATCTCAGGCGAACGTGCCATTCGCCGCTGCTCTCTCCATTCGTTATAACGGATCAGCAGATTCTCCCAAGCGACCTCAAAGTGACTTAGAAAACCTTGGAGCGTGAAGTTCGTTACAAGCAATGTCGATGCAAAAAACACCGCCGCCAGCAAAATGCCCGCACCGATCTTTCCAATGAGATACGCCGTTCCACCTGATACAGCCGAACCAACGATCGCACCGGCCTGCTCGCCAAAGAGCAACGCGACCAGTCCCGACAGCGAGATCGCAAACAGCACAAACCCCGCAATTCTCGATGCCCTCGGCACCAGGCTCGCCGCCCTGTAAACCCGCCAGCCTGTTAACACTGTTAAGGCTGGAAAGAGGTAAGCCGTCCATCCAAAGCTACCAAACAGAACGGCCGCGATATTCGCTCCGACGATCCCGATCCAGTTGTGCGTCGGCCCGCCATTCCCCGTCGACAAGAACGACCTGTCGTCCGCACTCGCCGTCACCAAACACAGGAACACCAGCAACGCCAACGCCCCGACTATGATCGCCACAACGTCGTTGACCAGCGAATGCTTGGGAGCCTTTGCTCCCTTCTTTTTAAGCAAGGTCGTCCCATCCGCGAGGCAAAAATTGATCTCCTCGTCCTGATAGACCTTGTCGCATGTCGGGCAAACTTTCATGAAGAGCGGCTCCGTGTCAGTAGCCCGACCCTTAG
>JBJMGO010000009.1:0-7562 GCA_045807825.1 Pyrinomonadaceae bacterium
ATGGCCTAACGAGCGGCAAGAGCAAGCTCGCGGTGGATATACAAGGCCTGGATAAAGCACCGATCTCGCACGTGGAGATCCGCGACAGCGATTTTGAGAACGTCGCCGACGGCAGCGTCGTTAAAAACCTCGACGGCATCAAGTTGGATAATGTGAAGATCAACGGTAAGCAGGTGACGGCACTTTCATGAGACTCGTACTCGTTTTGATCTTTTTTCTTTCCGCACTCGCGGTTAATGGCAGCGCTCAGATCAGCCTGTTTATTGCGGGTGATTCGACGGCTGCTAACAAAGCCGACAACAAGCGGCCCGAGACTGGTTGGGGCGAGATGATGCAGCAGTATTTCGACCCGGCAAAGGTGAAGATCGTTAATGAAGCCCAGAACGGCAGGAGCACGAAAACCTTCATCTCCGAAGGCCGCTGGCAGTCGATCGTGGATCGTTTGAAAAACGATGATTGGGTGTTCGTCCAGTTTGGCCACAACGACGAGTCAAAGGATAAAGGGGAGCGGTACACACCGCCCGAGGACTTCCGTAAGAATCTCGAGCGCTTTGTGACCGATGTTCGCGCAAAAAAAGCGCACGTTGTGCTGCTGACTCCGGTAAGGCGGAGAAAATTCGACAAGGACCATAAGCTCGTCGACACTCATGGTGAATATCCGGACATCACGCGCGCCGTCGCGCGGAGTCTGAAGGTGCCGCTCATCGACATGCATGAGAAGACCGGCAAGCTGCTGACCACCTACGGCGACGAGCCTTCTCGTACATTGTTTTTACAAGTGAAAGCCGGTGAGAGCCCCAACTACCCAAACGGGGTTGAGGACAACACTCACTTCAATCCGAAAGGCGCCGGTGAGGTCGCAAAGCTCGTGATTGAGGGGATTCGAGAGAACAAGCTTGCATTGAGAAAGTACCTAAAAAAATGAGAAGACTCGCCACGGCCACGATATTCTTCTTGTGCGTTTTCTCTATCGACGCACAGACGCGCCTTTCTGAAAGGATGGCGGAGACCGCGATGACGCGTGTCTGGAGCGACTCGCCCAACGGGGCCGGTATTCCCCCGAAGTGGATATATGACTTCGGTGTAGAGGCGAAAGGACTCAAGGACCTGTGGCTGTCGACTGGCGATCGGAGCTATTACGATCACATCAAAAAAGGCGTGGATGCATTCGTCAACAGCGACGGCACGATCAAGACGTACAAAGTTGAAGACTACAACCTGGACCAGATCCGAATGGGCCCGGCCGTACTGATGCTCTATCGGGTTACCGGCGATGCGAAATATAAAAAGGCCACCGACCTGCTCCGTTCACAACTTAAGGATCAGCCGCGAACAAAAGAAGGTGGATTCTGGCATAAAAAGATCTACCCGTACCAGATGTGGCTCGACGGGTTGTACATGGCGGAGCCATTCTATGCCGAGTACTCGCAAGTTTTTGGCGAAAACAATTGGGACGACATCGCGGATCAGTTCATCTGGATGGAGAAACATGCCCGCGACAATAAAACGGGCCTGCTCTACCACGGCTGGGATGAATCGCGGCAAATGCCGTGGGCGGATAAGCAGACCGGACACTCGCCCGCATTATGGGGCAGGGCGATCGGCTGGTATTCCATGGCACTTGTCGACGTGTTGGATTTTTTTCCAAAAGACCATCCCAAAAGAGCCGAGCTAGTTGCCATTCTCAACCGGACCATGTCTGCGATCGCGCGGGTGCAGGATAAGCGCTCGGGTGTCTGGTGGCTCGTGCTGGATCAGCCGGACAAGCCGGGTAATTATCTTGAAGCTTCGTCATCGTCGATGTTCGTTTATGCGATGGAGAAGGGCGTGAGAATGGGTTACCTGCCCAGCAGCTTTCGAGCGGCTGCCAAGAATGGGTGGTCTGGCATTCACAAGGTGTTTATAGCCGACAACGGCGGCAAACTCGACCTGCTCAAGACGATCGGCGGAGCAGGCCTCGGAGGGACTCCGTATCGTGACGGCACATTCGCGTATTATGCGGGCGAGAAGGTAGTTACCAACGACCCGAAAGGCATCGGCGCTTTCCTGAATGCGGCGGTCGAGATGGAGATGGAGCCGAATCTGAGCGTCGGTGGCGGCGAGACGATCGTGCTCGACGACTACTTTAACCACGAGACGAAAAAGGATGACACCGGCCGCACCGTTGCTTGGCATTATAAGTGGGATGAATGGCAGAACGGCGGATATTCGCTGTGGGGAAACGTCTTCAACAGCTATGGAGCCACCACAGAAACGCTTTCCGCGGCACCGACGATCGCGAATTTAAGCAAGGCGGATGTCTACATCATTGTCGACCCAGATACCGATAAGGAGACAACCGATCCGAAATACGTTTCTCCCAAAGACGCCGATGTCATCGCTAACTGGGTAAAGTCGGGAGGGGTGCTCGCGTTGATGGCGAATGATCTTGGAAACTGCGATCTCGACCACCTCAACATTCTGGCAAGAAAATTCGGAATCGAGTTTAACAGCGACAGCATCAATCGTGTTGAAGCAAATAAATTCGAGCAGGGCAAGGTGAGTGTCCCGCCGGGCAACGAGGTACTGCCGACTGCGAGGACACTGTATCTCAAAGAGATCTCGACGTTAACGCTCAATGCGCCTGCTAAGGCCCAGATCATCCACGACGGCAAGGTTATCATAGCAACGGCGAAGTACGGGAAAGGGTATGTCTTCGCAGTCGGTGATCCGTGGCTGTATAACGAGTACACCGACGGCCGGAAGCTTCCCGCCGAGTATGAGAATTTCAAAGCAGCCAAGGATCTCTCCAGATGGCTGCTGACGCATTCGAGGCGATAAATATGAGCCGAAAACGCTGCTTACTTATACTCACTGTTTTGCTGGCAATGACGGCGACTTATTTTGGCCAGTCTCGACAGCCTTCAACCCCCGCAAAGCCTTTCGTCGTCAAGACGAGACAGTCCGTAGACGAGCTTGAGCGAAGCTTACGTACAGATAACAAAGTCGAAGATCTGACTGGTGGTGCCGGGACTCAGCTGCGCGTCGCTGTCCAACACGACAAAAAGCGCATAGATCCGGACGCTGAGGTGCACGACGAATCTGACGACGTTTACTACGTGTTATCGGGGACAGCGCGTTTGACACTTGGCGGATCGCTCAATGATCCTCGAGAGGCCTCGCACGGAGAATGGAAAAGCAAAAAGATCATCGGCGGCACGACCTTGGTTATCAAACAAGGTGATCTGATAATCGTGCCGAGAGGGACGCCGCATCAACGCAGTACAATAGGCACGAAGGAATTCTCGATGATCCTGATCAAGGTCTTCAAAGATCCGCAAAAGGGGAAATAGCTCTATCGGTCCAGCTCTTGTTACGTTAGGTCGAATGCCAACCAAACCGTCCAATGTCTTTGACGTCATCGAGGCCTATCACGGTACCGCCGCTACCGCTGAGGAGGTCGTCACCTTGCTGCGCAACCTCATACAAGAGGGAGAGTTGTCGGCGGGCGACAGGCTGCCGCCGGAACGCGACCTGGCAAAGCTATTAGGCGTCAGCCGTCCAACGCTGAGAGCCGGTATCAGGTCTCTTACCGCGGTCGGCATCCTGCAATCACGCCAAGGCGCCGGTACGTTCGTTGCGAAAGCTGAAGATTCCCCAACGCTGGATACGGGCGCGCTCAAGCTCCTGTCGGCCCTCCATGGTTTTACGTCAGACGAGATGTTTGAGGCGAGATTGGCGCTTGAGATGAGCATCGCCGCACTTGCGGCCGAACGCGCAACCAGCGAACAGATGGCGCAGCTGGCTGAAGAGATCGCGGGCATGTATGGATCGGTCAACAAGCCGGAACAATACCTGGTCCACGACATGCAATTTCACCAGACGATCGCCGCGGCGTCGGGAAATCGCATATTGACCGCGTTGATGAACATGGTGGCCTCGATACTGTTTGAATATCGGAGCAAGACCGTCAAACGTGCTTTGGATCTCCAGGATTCTGCCGAACAGCACCACAATATCTATCGCGCGATCCGTGAACACGATCAGGATGCGGCGAGGCAGGCCATGCGGGAGCACCTTATAAAAACGCAGCGTGCCCAGCGTTTAGAGGTAGCCGAAGAAGTGTTCGAGAACGAGAGGTCACGTAACGGCGGGCGCAGAAGTTAATTGCTCTCAACCAACTCCATATTATCGGTCGCTCTGATCTGCTTGTCTTTGTTGCACGTGAGCGGCCAGACCTCCGCCGGGCCGTTCAGATCAAAGCTCCCGCCAGCGGATAATGGCGACGGCACCTACACCAACCCGATCATTCACGCGGACTACTCGGATCCGGATGTTGTCCGTGTTGGTGACGATTTTTACATGACTGCGTCCAGCTTTAATGCGGTACCCGGACTGCCGATCCTGCATTCAAGGGACCTGGTAAACTGGCGGATCATTAACCACGTTTTCCGCGAACAAGAACCAAAAGAAGTTTTTGCGAGACCTCAGCACGGCGGCGGGGTGTGGGCACCGGCGATGCGGTTTCACGCCGGTGAATTTTTCATTTACTATTCGAATCCCGACTTTGGCATCTACATGACCAAAGCAAAGGATCCAGCGGGCGAATGGTCAAAGCCGCTTCTTATCAGAGAGGCGAAGGGCTGGATCGACCCATGCCCTCTGTGGGATGACGACGGGAACGTTTACCTTGTCCATGCTTTTGCCGGAAGCCGCGCGGGAATAAAGAGCCTTCTGGTCGTCAATCGAATGAACCCCGAGGGAACACGGCTCACCGACGACGGCGTGATCGTCTTTGATGGTCATGATGCCGATCCGACTGTTGAAGGGCCAAAATTCTGCAAACTTAACGGCTACTACTACATCCTGGCACCCGCTGGCGGTGTCGGGACGGGTTGGCAACTCGCCCTGCGATCTAAAAATATTTATGGCCCGTACGAGCGAAGAGTTGTGCTTGCACAAGGCAAAACCACTATCAATGGGCCGCATCAAGGAGCTTTGGTGGATACCTCCACGGGTGAGTGGTGGTTTTTGCATTTTCAGGACAAGGGAGCCTATGGCCGGGTACTGCATTTGCAGCCTGTCGCCTGGAAAAACGGATTTCCTGTCATCGGCACTGACCCAGACGGCGACGGCACGGGCGAACCAGTGCTGAGATTCAAGAAGCCAAACGTCGGAAAGGTTTACCCCATTGAAAGCCCTCAGGACTCCGACGAATTCGGCGGAGCAACCCTGGGGCTGCAGTGGCAATGGCAAGCAAATCCCGGAGCACTGTGGGCTATTCCTTTCCCCAATAGAGGCGTGCTGCGCATGTTTTCTGTACAGCAGCCTGAGGGCTATAGAAATCTCTGGGACATGCCCAACATGCTACTGCAAAAATTTCCGGCTGAGCGGTTTTCAGTGGAAGCAAAAGTAAAGCTCAATTCGCGTGTTGAAGGAGAAAGATTCGGGCTGGTCATCATGGGTCTCGATTATTCTTATCTCAGCATCACCAATCGTGGTGGAAAGCTTTATATCTCACAGGTAACTGCTCATGATGCCGATAAAGGGACGGTAGAGACCGAAACCAAACCTATCTTGTTGCCAACGAACGAGGTCACTCTTTCCGTCGGGTGCAAACCGACCGCCGGCTGTGCTTTTCAGTACAGCATTGACGGGATAACAGGGCATGGACTCGGCGAATATTTTCAGCCCCGTCAAGGCAGGTGGATCGGTGCCAAGGTCGGGCTGTTTTTTACACGCGCGGGCAAGACCAATGACGCAGGTTCGGCAGATATCGATTGGTTCCGATTCTCTCAATGTGAGATCACCGGCCTAGCTTATCGCTAGAGGCTCTGCTCACCGAATCTCACGGGATCAAGCCGTGGCGTTAATATGTGCATGATCAGCAGTGCCACCAGATACGCCGATCCCGCGATGATGAATACGGAAAAATAAGATCCCGTATACGCGACGATATACCCGACGCTGGCCTGCAAGATCATTCCACCGACAGAACCCGCCATTCCTCCGATGCCCACGACCGATCCTACAGCTTGACGCGGGAACATATCAGAGGCGGTAGTAAAAATGTTGGCTGACCAACCCTGATGAGCGGCCGCGGCCAGAGCTATGAGCAGGACCGACACCCAAAGGCTGTCGGTGGTGGTGGCAAACATCACCGGCAGTACACCGAGCGAGCAGATCAGCATGCTAAGCTTGCGCCCGGCATTCACGCTATAGCCACGTCTGATAAATGCGCCGGAGAGCCAGCCTCCGCCGATGGAACCTACGTCGGCGACAATGTATATGACAACGAGCGGCAGCCCGATCTTTGTGATATCCAGCCCAAACTTTGAATTAAGAAACGGAGGCAGCCAAAAAAGCCATACCCACCAGATCGGATCCGTAAGGAACTTGCCTATAGCAAATGACCACGTCTGCCTATGCGGCAGCAGCCGGAGCCAAGGTGTTTTTGCCGTAGATGGTTCGGCATCCGAAAGTATATGAGCGCGTTCTGCATCGCTGAGCTTTTTGTCTTCCTCAGGACGACGATAAAGGAGCAGCCAAAATATCAGCCAGATAAAGCCGAACGAGCCGGTAAAGATGAATGCCCATTGCCATCCATAGGTTACTGCGATGATGGGAACCGTGAGCGGGGCAACGATCGCTCCGATATTCGAACCCGAGTTGAATAAACCCGTTGCGAACGCCCTTTCCCTGCGTGGAAACCATTCCGCCACGGTTTTGATAGACGCGGGGAAGTTACCGGCTTCGCCCACGCCGAGAGCCATGCGTGCGATACCGAATCCCATGGCCGAGCGGGCAAACGAGTGTGCCATCGCAGCCGCGCTCCAAAACACCATGGCAAATGAAAATCCCTTTCGCGTACCGAACCTATCCATCAGCCACCCAACGCCCAGGAGCCCTGCGGCATAGGCTCCCTGAAAAGCCGTGTTGATCCAGCCATAGTCGACTGGGTTCCAACCGATCGTGGCCTTAAAGGTTTCGTCCGTCGTCAACAGCCCTAGCACCTGTCGATCGATGTAGTTGATCGTCGTCGCGAAGAACAACAACGCGCAGATCATCCACCGTCGACGACCAATACGCCCGCCGATCTCACTAGCCGCTGAAGCCACATTCCCGGAAAACGTCTCGCCCGCTTCCTCAGGTGGCGATATCCTGGAACTCGACTTAATTTCGTCGACGGCCTTCTGGCCGTCTAAGATCTGACTCATGCTGCTGCTCCTCTTGTTAGCGAAAGTATGCCGGGAGAGATGTATTCCACCCCATCGATGGTTGTCACTATCGTCGGGAATCCCTGGGCAGGCGAGAGATCCACCAATCCTTGCTCTGTCGAGATGCCGGTCACCTCAACCTTAGTACCTGCTACAGACTGATTGAAGGCAAAGGCCTGCGACGGACGCACAACCTCGCTGCTGGACGGGCATAAAAGCCAATCGCGGGTCCGGTATCCGCAGGCGCCGCCTTGATGGTGCTGATCAATTTCGTTCTCGAATCCAACACGCGAGTATGCATGGCGCGCCACTTCGTAAAGATCTGCAGCCGCGGTGCCGGGCATAGCAGCCGAGCGGAGCTTTGCA
>JBJMGO010000010.1:0-5273 GCA_045807825.1 Pyrinomonadaceae bacterium
CACAGACAGCAGGAATAATGACCTCTTCAGCATAAGAGCACCTCCATCGAATAACTTAGCAGATTCGCGGCGGCTCCTGCACCATTTGGTTATGATGCGGGCAACTCAGCGCACTATTTAGGCAACGCGGGGTGTCAAAGCGGCAGAACTCCGGATAAAACATTGCGGAACGTCGATTGCAGATACAGCGAGCGGACTCTTCCCAAAAGCAGAACAAATTAGTTGGAGGGAGCATTATGTTCACCGGTTCACGCCCGCTTTTTACGCTGGCTTTTCTGCTGCTCTTTGCGCTCGCTTTTGGCGTCCCCACCTTGCGTGCAGCCAGTTTCGCACAAACGATCAACATTCCCGATAAAGGTACTGTCGACGATGACGAAGAGGCACCCGATGTGACGGATCGCGTCGCTCGCGTGAGCTTTGTCGAGGGCTCGGCAAAGATTCGTCGCGCAGACAGCCAGGATTGGGAGGCGATCACGCTAAACCTGCCGCTTGTAGAGGGTGACGAGATCGCGACGGACGGATCATCGCGTCTTGAACTGCAGCTTGGCAAAGATCAGCACGTCCGAATTGCGGAAAACTCCTCGATCACCGTCGTAACACTCCGGGATGACGGGATCGCTCTTAGCCTGACCGTTGGTACTGCGACAGCGCACCTTGGGAGTTTTGACAAGGGGAAGAGTTTTTTTGAGATAGATGCGCCAAAGACGACCGTTGCCATTGAGAAGGCCGGCATCTATCGAATCGACGCCGGACGGGCGGACTCTGATGAGGTCCGAGTCGCGGCGACCGATGGCGGCGAGGCTCATGTGTATTCGGACAGCGCCGGCTTCACCCTGAAGAATGGCCGTTCGACCCGGATCGCTATCGCCGGAGCGAACGCAGGCGAATGGCAAAGCGGTGACGCCACGGCGGCAACTGATGAATTCGACGCCTGGTCGGCAGGCCGTGATCTGATCGTCGCGGAGAAACTCAGAAGTGCTCACTACAGCACCTACTATGATGACGACATCTACGGAGCGGACGATCTGGACACCTATGGCGACTGGGTCCACACCAGCCAATATGGCTGGGTGTGGCGGCCGTCGAACTCCGCCATTTCCGCTTATGCGAATTGGTCGCCGTACCGCTATGGACGTTGGGAGTGGATGCCGCCATTCGGGTGGATATGGGTGAATGATGAGCCGTGGGGCTGGGCCACATATCACCACGGGAGATGGGTCTTTGATAACGGCTATTGGGCCTGGGCACCATATCCGTATTACCGGCAGCACCGGAGCTGGTGGCTCCCGGCTCTTGTTACGATCAACATCATCGATAACCAGGTCTGCTGGTATCCCACCTCATATCACGAACATCATCGCTGGGATTACTGGGGCCATGGCCACGGGCATGATCACGACCGAGGCCGAGATCCTGGTAGGCAGCCCGTCGCAAAGACTAACCCGAAATTCCTCGGACCCCCTGTACGCGATGGTGGCCCGACCAGGGAACGCGGCAAGCACCCGCCGATCGGCGTACCGCCTGGAGCAGTTGTCGGCGTGACGACAGATGATTTTGCGAAAGGCGGTCGTGGTATTCGACCGATGCCGCCTGAGGTCGCGTCCATCGCCTTCGAACGCGAGCCAAAGACCGGCGAGCTTGTCGCTCTGGGTAATGGGATCAAGCACAAGGTGCCTCCCGCATTCCGCGCCGAGCCACCGTCGAGAGAAGCACAGATCGAGAATCGGAGATCTGAGCTTGGTGCGGGTACGCGCACTTCAGGGGTACAGCTCGATCAGGAGCTGCAGAAAACGAAGATGTTCGGCGGGCGAACACCAAGGCCCGTCCAGCGCGAATTACCGCCTCCTAACGGCGAAAAACCTCGCCCGACCGGTGCGGTGGAGCGCGAAAATGGCGTGCATCATGAGCGTGACGGCAGTCCAGTGCGGGAAAACAGCGATGGCCGCGAGAAGAACATCCGGCCGATGCCGCCCGTGCGCGATGGCGGTCCGGTAAAAACGGACGAGCCGCGGCCGCAGCCTAAACCCAAGGTGGAACCGCGTCCCGCACCCAAGTCTGACCCACGGCCCGAGCCACGGCCCCAGCCAAATCCGCGGCCGCATTCGGAGCCTCCGACGCGCAGCGAGCCTAAGCCGCAGCCGGCACCTCGCTCCGAACCCAAGAGCGAGCCAAAGGCATCACCGCCGGCCAGATCCGACGGCGATCATCACGCCAAAGCCAAAGATGGATGATAGAAGGGGGCCGACAATGGCCCCTTTTTTTATTTGTGAGCGAGTTTAGTTAAGTGCCTGCGAGATAACGGCGGATTCGTCTAGTTCGACGATGAAATTGTCAGGAGTTTGTTCGATGAGTCCGTTGACCATTGGAGAGAGCGTCTTGCGGGAGGCTTGAGCCTTCTTCCGAAACTCCTTACGCAGGTACATGGCCTTGTCGGCAGCCGCTATCATTTGATCGAATGATAGTCCACGCTGGTAGCTCGCGCTGCCCGGGCTAACGCCGACGCGTGCGATCTCGCCATCGGAAAATGTGAGTTCAAACACGGAGACGGCCTTCTCAATGCGCATACAGAGTTCCGCGACGTCCTCGGGTTTTGCTTCTGGCACGATAGCGACGAATTCGTCACCACCGTAGCGGGCGAGGAAGTCGTAATCACGAAGCTGCCCCCCGATAACCTTGCTGATGGCGCGAAGCATCTGGTCCCCTGCGTTGTGGCCAAAGTTATCGTTCACAGCCTTAAAGCCGTCGAGGTCGAGCATCACTAGTTGTAAGCTCGAGTTGCTGCGGTTGGCACGGGCTACCTCTTTATCAAATTGCATCTGCAAGCTGCGCGCATTTGGCAATCCCGTCATCGGATCGGTCAGGGCGTTTGTGCGGGCCTCGTCGTGCTCGAGCGATTTGTCGATAGCGTCCGCCGCTATGCGGGCGATGGTCTCGAGCAGGCGAATGTGCTCCTCGCCATATTCTTCTAACTTGCACGAGTAGATCGTCACAGCGCCTACAGTCGACCCGCCGGCGATCAGCGGCACTGAGGCTATTGCCGTGTACGGCTCCGCGAGCTCGATCTGTGCTGAGAAAAAATCGAGATCGGGATCGACGTTGAGCACCTTCTCGGCTGACTTCAGCGCGAAGCCTGTCGCCCCCTGCCCGACCTTGATCGAGTGACCCTCGATCTGACCTGCGTTTACACCGTCAACATGGGCCGCTGCCGCATTGCGCTTGGTGCTGTCGAGCAGGTAAATGGCACATGTGTCGAAAGGCACGAACTCGCCAACCTTGGAGCTAAAGCGTTCCAGCGTCTCTTTGAGGCTGGTCGCTGAACTGAATTCACGTGCGAATTCGTATAGGGAGAAGACCTCTTTATTGGCGAGTTTGATCTGCTCCACATAATGGCTGTCGACCTTGTCAGCATCGTCGTAGGCGAGACCTGCCGCAATGATGTCGGACTCAAGTCTTGCGAGGTTGCGGATGAGCAGCGAAACGATAGATGGATCAAAACGCGTCCCGGCTTCTGATTGAATGATCTGCCTGGCCTTATCCCGAGCGATCGCTGAACGGTATGGCCGCGCGTCACGCAGCGTGTCAAAGGCGTCAGCTACGGACAAGATCCGGGCTGTCAGCGGGATCTGGTCACCCATAAGCCCATCAGGGTATCCGAGGCCGTCCCAGCGTTCATGATGAGAGCGGACGGTTGGCACGACCGGATAGTCGAAACCGACTTTCTCGAGGATCGACGCACCGACCGCGCAATGTATCTTGGTTTTCTCAAACTCCGCCGGAGTAAGGCTGCCCGGTTTATTCAGAATGTGGTCTGGCACTGCGAGCTTGCCGATATCGTGAAGCAGCGCACCTGTACGAAGCGCGTTGATATCAGCCTCGGACAGCTCCAGCAGGCGTCCCAACCCAATGGCGTAGATCTGTGCGCGCCGAACGTGTCCGATACCAACCTGGTCCCGGGCATCGATCGCGGTCGCGAGAGCCTCCACTGTGGCAAGGTGAAGTCGCGAAGCCTCGGAGACCTCACGTGTCTTTTCAGCGAGCCCGCGAAGGTGCATTCGATAGCCGAGGGCGCAGCCCACAGCCGTCGGCAGAAGCACAAAGATGATGTCGAGGCCGAAATGGTGAAAGAGGTACCAAACGAGCCCAAGACCCACGATGGCTAGTGCGGGCAGTGCTTTAGAGAGGGAGAATTTTTGGAGCAGTGAAAACTGGTTTGTCATCGCAGCACACGGCACGTGCTCAACGTGAATAAGCGGAGGGGGCCGCTCGATCAAACCTTTTACAATTCGCGTGCCATGATCGGATCGAAGATTTAGCCAGTAAGGACGGGCTCTAGGGGTGGAATTGAAATAGAAAGGGCCGTCAAAATGACGGCCGTGTGGTCAAGCAATCGGTCAGGTTGATCGGTCAGAGCTCGTAGGCGTCAAAGCCCTCATCGTCTGAAACTTTGTCGTCCGCGGTTTCCTCCACGAGGTCTAGCTCGATCGGGTCGAGCCCAACGACCTCGAGGCTCGCCCCACATTCCTCACAGGTCACATGATCGCCCTGCTCACACTCGGCATCCACAAAGACTTCTTCACTGCACTCGGGGCAAACTGACGTTGGCATCTATCTCCTCCAGGTTTGTTAAGGCTACGTCGCGGCGTGACAATGGCTTTGTATTCAATCTAACTTTATCCGGAAAGATTTAGCAAGAAACCACGCTTAAGACTAATGCGGCCGCCATTCGAATTCAGATCCGACACCGAGTACGACGTTGCTGGCTTTGGTACGAACGCCGTCGACTACCTGATCAGTGTTCCGGAATATCCAAAATTTAACACAAAGATCGAGCTGACAAGCTGGCAGATGTTGCCCGGCGGTGAGGTCGCATCGACACTTGTCGCTCTTCAGCGGCTCGGACTCCACACGGCATACGCCGGCCGATTTGGCCGAGACGAGGCAGGGAAGGTCGGACTCCAGTCGCTCATTGATGAAGGAGTCGATGTCGAATATGCGCAGTTCGCCGAGGATGCGCAGACGCAAGTTGGTTTTATCTTTGTTGACGAGAAAACGGGCGAACGCACGATCGCGTGGAAACGCGACGACACACTTCGCTATTCAGCCGACGAGGCCCCGGTAGATCTCGCACGCTCGGCAAAGATACTCCACATGACGCCACACGACGGTGAGGCGGTGATCGCGATGGCACGCGCTGCGTGCGAAACCGGCGCGGTCGTATCTATCGACATCGACAATCTCTTTGACGGCTTCGAGGAGCTGCTCAAATTCACAGA
>JBJMGO010000011.1:0-5736 GCA_045807825.1 Pyrinomonadaceae bacterium
ACCGCGGAGCCGAAACCGCCTGCAAGATACGCGTCCTCCGCTGTCAAGATCAGCCGGTGTGAAGTTGCGATCTTTGTGATGAGCTCCTCATCGAGGGGCTTAACAAAACGGGCGTTCACCACAGTCGCTTGAATGCCCTCCTTTGAAAGCTCCTCGGCGGCCTCAACGGCTGGATACACCATCTCGCCATAAGCGAGGATCGCGACGTCCGAGCCCTCTTTAAGGACCTCGGCTTTGCCGATCTCGAGTTTTTGCGGAGGCGAGCTGATGTCGACGCCAAACCCATTCCCCCGCGGATATCTAAGTGCCGCAGGACCCGGATGCTCGATCGCGGTAAACAACATATCCCGCAACTCACCCTCGTCCTTGGGCGCCATCAGCACGATATTCGGATAGCCGCGAAGGTACGCGATATCGAGCAGCCCATGGTGCGTCGGCCCGTCGGCACCCACAATGCCGGCACGGTCCATAGCGATCGTGACGTTGAGATCCTGTAGACAAATGTCGTGTATGACCTGGTCGAATGCGCGCTGCAAGAACGTCGAGTATATTGCCGCTACCGGCTTCAACCCCTCGCATGCCAATCCCGCACAGAAGGTCATCGCGTGCTGCTCTGCAATGCCGACGTCAAAAGATCGCCCGGGAAATTTCTCCAACGCCTTGTCGATACCAGTACCATCCGGCATCGCCGCGGTAAGCGCGACGATCGTCTCGTCACGCTCCATCAGCTCGCACATTGTGCGGCCAAAGACCTCGGTATAGGTCGGCGCCGAGACCTTAGCTGACTTGTATGGGAGTCCGGTTTTCGGGTCGAATGGACCCGTCGCGTGGTATGCGTAGTAATTCTTTTCCGGATTCGGAAACCCTTTACCTTTAGTCGTCAGCGCGTGGACGATCACTGGGCCGTCTTGCACCCTCTTTGCCTCCTCAAGGGCCGCGACGACCTGAGCAACGTTGTGACCATCGACATAGCCTATGTACTTGAATCCAAGTTCATTTACAAGAGCTCCGGGAAGTACGGCCGCTGCGATCGCGTCCTTCAGCGATTTGGCAGCCCGACGCAAGGAGACGCCGATGCCCGGAACACTCTCTAAGGCATCGCCAATGTCCTCTTTAAGATGGTGGTAACTCTGCGCTTCCTTGATGCGGCACAGGTAGCGGTTAAGAGCTCCGACCGCCGGAGCGATCGACATGTCGTTGTCGTTCAGGAGAACGATGAGCCGCGACTTGAGGTGACCCGCCTGATTGATCGCCTCCATCGCCATGCCCCCCGCGAGCGAAGAATCACCGATCAACGCACAGACATGGAAGTCCTCCTGCCTAACATCCCTCGCGACGGCCATCCCAAGCGCCGCTGATATCGACGTTGACGCGTGACCTGCACCGAAGGTGTCGTATTCCGACTCGTCCCTTCGCAAAAAACCGCTCAAACCGCCCGGCTGTTTAATGGTGTGAAGCTCGTCGCGGCGACCTGTAAGGATCTTATGTGCGTACGCCTGATGCCCGACATCCCATACGAGACGGTCGTTTGGCGTGTCAAAGACGTAATGCATCGCCACCGCGAGCTCGACCGCGCCCAGACTCGCACCAGTGTGGCCGCCGATCCGCGAGCACGTATCGATGATGAATTGCCGGACCTCGTCCGCGACCTCCTGCAGGTCCACAACCCTTAATTGCCTGAGATCGGCCGGAGAATTTATTTCCGAAAGAAAACGCATGTCTACAGGTTAAATGTTGCATTTTAGCCGCGTAAGTGACAAGTGACGAGTGACGTGACAAGTTGTGAATGCGGCATCTTAACTTTTCACTCTTCACTGTTCACCAGTCGCTTGCATTTTTACACTTCTTTACTATTTTCCTCCGACCTCGCATGGCCTTCGCGCGTCAAAAGATGTGAAAGGGCATTCATTTGCTATCACTCAATTCTCAAGAGGTCTGAAAAATGTCATTAAAGTTCAAACTCATATCAACTCTCACGGTCGCGGGTGCGATCGCGGCTTTCTCGGGCGCGTCGCTGGCCCAGGACGCGAATACTACGCCGGCAACCGGCGATAAGACGGAGCATCATCATCGTGGTGACGGCGAAGGACGGCGCGGACCGGGCGGCCGTGAAGGCATGCGTGGCGGCGATCACGGCGGTTTCGGCGGCGGCCTGATGAAGGGCGTCAACCTTACCGACGCTCAAAAGGCCCAGATCAAGCAGATCCGCGAGGCCAACAGGCCAAACCCAGCGGACTTTGAGCAGGTCAAATCGCTGATGGAGGCGAGGCGCAACGGCACTCTCACTGATGATCAGAAGGCGCAGCTAAAGGCATTCCGCCAGGCACGTCAGGCTAAGGAAGAGTCGGTCAGGCAACAGATCGACGCAATATTCACCCCTGAGCAGAAGGCCCAGATAGAGCAGAACAAGGCCGCTATGAAGGCACGCCGTGAGGAGTTTAAGCAGAAGCGGGAGGACTGGCGCAAAAACCATCCAAAGACCGGCGAGAGCACGTCACCCGCAACGACCACCTCAAAACCAGGCATCAACTAAGGCTGTCCTCCTCAAGGTAAGCCAGATGAAAAGGCGTGAGCATTCGTGCTCACGCCTTTTCTATGCCCCCTTTTTACGGTTTCCGAGGATCAACTCAAGATAAAGTGAAGGAGGTATCACTCTCGCAAGGCCCCTTCTGCTCAAGCTGCGTCCAAATTAGCCGATGAACATCTCTTCCTCGCCGTAGGCCTGCGTGAGCTGCTTTGGCGCGGGGGCAAAAAGAACCTCGAGGCCCTTCTTAACGCCCGCCATCACCGCAGCGATCTCACGGGCTGGAACGACGATCTTCTGCTGAACGAACTCGGTCGTATCCACCACCTGATCGTGGGTGCGGTCGATAGATCTCGACACTTTCTCGACCTTATTCTTGGCCGTGACGGCTGTCTCGCTGACGAGCTGCCTTAGCTCCGAAACCTCATCGCGAATGAGCTCCGTCGATTCAGAAAGGTACTTCGTCGCCGACGAGAGATTGGCCGTCACCTCCGTAAAGTGAACCGACATCTCCTTGCCCTGGACGCTCATCGCATCGACCTTTGTGAGCAGCGGGTCGACACGCTCCTCGACACGCTGAACCGTCGCTATGACCTTTCTGACGGTCAACGCGATCCAGATCAACGCGATCGCCATCACGATGAAGCAGATGGCGATCACGATCGATGAGATCATCTGCCAAAATTGCGGATCGCTCGTGTTCATCTATTTACCCCTTGTTTTCACCGTTCTCGCCGGCGTCCAGAATGTCGTCGGAGGCTGATCCGCCCGTGTTTTCGCCGGGACCCCAGTCGGGACGTCCCGCCGCTATGGACTTGGATTCATTCTTACGTTTTTCTTGCGTGTAAGCCTGCTTTCCGGCCTCGATCGCGGCTGTGAAAGGATTCGCCGTGCCCGCCGCAACCGACTTCGCCTTCTCCGTCAGGTCGCCCGCACTCTCTTTCGCCGATGCGTAAAGGTCTGTTGCACGGTCACGTGTGACTTCGTAATACTCGCCGGCACGATCCTGTAATTGGGCGGCAGTCTCTTTACCCTTCTCGATACCCTTGCGAGTGGCGTCAGCAATATCCTCGCGAAGCTCAACTCCCGATTTAGGAGCAAAAAGCAGTGCGACCACCGCCCCAATACCAACACCGGCAAGCAAGAATGTCAGCTTGCTCGCGGCGCCCGATCCTTCGTTTTCGTAGTTGTTTCCCATAATAACCTCTCCTCGCGGCCCCGCCGTCTACCGGTGGGAGCCGCTCAAGCTGCGATAAACTGCATCCGCTTGACTCGACTATAACAGAGCATAAACGTCTTGAAAACAATTATTTTACATGTAAGTAAGTGTTTACTTACTCCTGTTTTTCCCTTCTATATCTTAATATTGCGGTGTAAAGTCCGGTCGTACTGTTTTCTTTGCTACAATCACGGTTTGCTTTTAGCATGGACCAGAGCCTCATCAGGAACTTCTCGATAATTGCCCACATCGACCACGGCAAATCGACTCTCGCCGACCGCATCCTCCAACTAACGGGTGCCGTTTCCGACCGCGATATGGAGGCCCAGATGCTCGACGACATGGACCTTGAGCGTGAGCGCGGCATCACGATCAAGTCCCATGCGGTTAGGCTCGACTACACGGCCCGGGATGGCAAGCAGTACGTACTGAATCTCATCGACACACCGGGGCATGTCGATTTTAGCTACGAAGTTTCCCGCTCACTGTCCGCATGCGAAGGGGCGCTCCTTGTCGTGGATGCTTCGCAGGGCGTCGAGGCACAAACGCTCGCGAACACCTACCTCGCCATCGAGAACGACCTCGAGCTCATTCCTGTCCTGAACAAGATCGACCTTCCATCGGCCGAGCCCGACCGGATCAAGGAACAGATCGAGACGATCATCGGCCTCAGCACGGAGCATACCGTGCTCGCCTCGGCAAAAACAGGTCAGGGCGTGGAGGACATTCTCGAGGAGCTGATCAAAGACATCCCTCCGCCAAAGGGTGACCGCAACGCTCCGCTAAAGGCGCTGATATTCGACAGTTGGTACGACTCGTATCGCGGCGTGATCTTACTTTTTCGCGTGATCGACGGCACGGTGAAGAAGGGGATGAAGATCCGCTTTTTTAACACGGGCCGCGACTATCTAGTCGAGACGGTCGGCGTGAATCGTCCGCGTCCGACACTCATCAACGAACTCGGCCCGGGCGAAGTTGGATTCCTGACCGCTTCGATCAAAACGGTTGCCGACGTGCAGATCGGCGACACGATCACGGACTCGGCTAGGCCCGTCGCTGAAGCGCTGCCGGGCTTTAAAGAAGTAAAGCCGATGGTCTTCGCCGGGATCTACCCGATAGACTCGGCGCAGTACGAGGACCTGCGCGACGCGATGGACAAGCTCAGGCTCAACGACGCGTCGTTCTTTTACGAGCCGGAATCGTCAACAGCGTTGGGATTCGGATTCCGCTGCGGCTTTTTGGGCCTCCTCCATATGGAGATCATCCAAGAGCGGCTCGAGCGGGAATTTAACCTTGAGCTGATCACGACCGCACCCGGCGTGCGCTACCGGGTAACGACGACTGACGGTGCCGTGGCCGAGATCGACAGCCCTTCGAAAATGCCGGATGTCGGCCGGATCGTCAAGATCGAGGAGCCCTTTATCGACGCGACGATTCTCACCAATGATGAATTCCTCGGCGGTATTCTCCCGCTGCTTGACGAGAAGCGCGGGGTTCAAAAACGATTCGAATACGTGACCTCGAACCGCGTGATGCTTGTCTACGAGCTGCCGCTCAACGAGATCGTGCTCGATTTTTACGACCGGCTCAAGAGCGTTTCAAAGGGCTATGCCTCGCTCGATTATCATTTGTCGGGCTATCAGGTGAGCAAGCTCGTCAAGCTTGATGTGCTCGTATCGGGTGAGCCGATCGACGCGCTGTCGCTCATTCTGCACACCGACACGGCGGCCGCTAAAGGGCGGCTGCTCACGGCAAAGATGAAGGAGCTGATCCCAAGGCAGATGTTCGAGGTGGCCATACAGGCCGCGATCGGCAACAAGGTCATAGCCCGCGAAACCGTCAAGGCCATGGGCAAGAACGTCATCGCCAAATGTTACGGCGGCGACATCTCCCGCAAACGCAAGCTCCTCGAAAAGCAAAAAGAAGGCAAAAAGCGGATGAAGAAAGTAGGCCGCGTCGAGATCCCGCAAGATGCGTTCCTAGCAGTCCTCAA
>JBJMGO010000012.1:0-11256 GCA_045807825.1 Pyrinomonadaceae bacterium
CCTCGATATCGCGGAAATCGAGCTTCTCGGCGCCGGGGACGATGATGACATTCCACGTCTTGCCGCCGTCGATGGTGCGGATCACGGTGCCGCCGGTGCCGCTGGCCCAGACGATCTTTTCGTTGACGACGGCGAGCCCGCGAAATGACGCGGTCGTGTTCACTGTTTGCCGCACCCATTGCGAGTACGCGGGTGTTGCCAAAAAAAGCAGAGTTAACCCTAAGAGCGTGCGCATGACGTGTATTTTAAACGCAGAGCACGCAAACGACGCAGAGAGACGCTGAGAAAACTTCTCAGTGCTCTCTGTGTTCTCTGTGGCTAAATTGGATCTACTTGTGCTGAAACTCGGGGGAGCCGAGGGCCAAGGCGACAAGCTCAGCACGCGGATCGATCTTGGGCGGAGCGGGCGAGCCGGGCCCGGAGACGGTCGCGACGACCGGGATCGTTGTTGGCGGGGATGAGTTAGCGTGCTCAGAATTGATCTTTTCCAGCTCTTTCCGCGTCGGCGCTGTCGCTCGGCCCTCAAGGATCACGGCGACCACGTTGTCGATCGGTGACCCATCATCGGGCAAGAGCTTGCCGACGTTTACACTTGTTCCCTTGATCTGATTCTGCACGAGCGCACTCGCGAAGTTGAGCCTGGCGAGCAGGTCGTTGTTTGACAGCCACTCCGTGGTGCGGTCGGGATAGCCGTCGGGTGTGACGCGGCCGTAAACGGGCTGACCCATGCGGGCGATCCAGTTGAGCACGGGTGAATTGCCGTCGGTCTCAGCAGCGGTAGCACGCAGTGTGGAGGCGACGTACTCAAAAGGCGTTTTTACCTTGTTTTGGTAAGCGGCCGGTGCAGAAAATTCTTTTGACGTGATGATCGCCTTTACGGTCTCAGCAATAGAGCCATCGGTGCTTAGGAACACCTGCGATGCTCGCGCGATCACTGCCGGCGGCGGATCGTCGCCGAGGAATCTCCTCGCCAGCTTTGTCGTCACAAACTTTGCCGTTGCGGGACTTTTTGCGAGGATGTCCAGCACGCGTTCGCCGTCTGCAATTCCGCCGCCCGCGGGGATGCGCTGCCCGAGCACGACCTTCTCACCGTTGTCGTGGGCATTGGGATTAAAGACGAAAATGCCCTCTTCATTAGGCTTGCGGATCGTCCAGCCCGTAAAGCAGCGGGCGACCTCCTGCACGTCCTTTTGCGAGTACCCGCCCTCGACCCCGAGCGTATGTAATTCCATCAGTTCGCGGGCGTAATTCTCGTTTATGCCGCCGTAGCTGCGTGCCGGTTTGTCCTTTGTCGCGGGAATGTCACGGCGCACGCTCGACTGCCAGTTGTCGAGATAAAACAGCATCGCCGGCGAGTGTGCGGTCGCTCCAAGCAGATCCCGAAAACGCCCTAACGCAAACGGCCTGATCGAGTCGCGGTCAAAGCCGGTGAGCAGCCATCGATCGGCATCTTTATTCGCAAAGATCGAGAAGTGATTCTCCCAAAAATCGACCATCACCTCGTAAAGCTGTCGCTCGCTGTAGACGGCACGCAACAGCTTTGCTCTCTGAAGCTCGTTGACCACCATTCCCGGATTTTTGGGCGGCGGTGTCGGCTTAGGCGTCGCAGTCGGTGACATGGACGCAGCCGGCGTCGGCATAGGGGCCTCGGTGGTCATCGTCATCGCCGTCTTTGGGTCCATCCCCATGCCCGCACCTGGTGCGGGAGTTGGCGTTGGTGTCGGCTTTGGCGGGTTGTACTGAGCGGCGAGGTCAGGCGCGTCAAGATTGAGTGTTGAGAGTTTTGACAGCCGCTGCTGCACGGCGGTGTCGTCGATCGAATCTGGATCCAACTGCTCCGCGATAAATTTATCCACGCCCATTTTCGAGACGCGCTCGACGTCACCCGGGCGAGCTCCAAAGGTCAGCCGCGACAACGCCTGACGCACCCGCTGGTCTGTAGCCGGCGATGCATCATTCATCACTTCGTGTGACGCCACAGACGCCGCGATCGGCATAACGAAAACGGGGTAAAGCGTCAGGAGAGCGGCAGCAAAACGGCTGACATTGCTTAGGCGAGACATCTGGACCTCCGGTCGTGAAAGCAGGGAAGATTCGCTCGCTTTGATTTTCGCACAGGAGCGGCGGGATGCCCGCTAATAAACCATCCTGGCCTTGATCGTGCCGCGAATGCTCTTTAGGATCTCGAACGCCTCTGCGGACACGTCCGAATCCACGTCGAGGATCACGTAGCCGATCTCCTCGTTGGTCTTTAGGTACTGGCCCGAAATGTTGATCTTGCGTTTACCGAGTCGCGAGTTGATCTGGCTAAGCATACCCGGAACGTTGCGGTGAATATGCAGGATCCTGTGCGTGCCGGCCGTCGGCGGCAGCGAAACCGGCGGCACGGTGTGCGAGCCCTCGCTCGTGCCAAGCTCGAGGTATTTGATGAGCTTGTTTGTGACGTCGAGGCCGATATTCGACTGAGCCTCCTCGGTTGAACCGCCGATATGCGGGGTGAGGATGACATTCGGAAGGTTTTGGAGCACGGATGAGAATGCGTCTCCATTCTTCTCCGGCTCAGCCGGGAAAACATCGACTGCCGCTCCCGAAATACGCCCGCTATTGATGGCCCCCGCGAGCGCGTCGAGATCGACAACATCGCCGCGGCTCAGGTTGAGCAGGATCGCTCGCTTTTTTATCGAACGGATCGCCGCAGCGCCGATCATATTGCGCGTCGTCGCATCCGAAGGCACGTGCAGCGTCACGATGTCAGAGACGCGCAGCAGGTCACGTAATTCTCTTACCTGCTGCGCATTACCGTGCGGTAACTTGGTCGCGATGTCGTAATATGCGACGTGCATCCCCAACGCCTCGGCCATGATCGAGACCTGAGAGCCGATGTTGCCGTAGCCGACGATGCCCAGCGTTTTGCCCCGCAGCTCGAATGAACCGGTAGCCTCTTTGAGCCAAATTCCGGCGTGAGCCGCCGCGTTCTTGTCCGGAATTCGCCTGATCAACATCACCGCAAGGCCGATGATCAACTCCGCGACCGAGCGCGTATTCGCGTGCGGCGCATTAAAGACCGCGACACCCTTTCTCGTCGCAGCGGCCAGATCCACCTGATTCACGCCGATGCAAAAACAGCCTATTGAGAGCAGCTTGTCGGCGGCGCCTATCACGCGTGTTGTGATCTGAGTCTTTGACCGAATACCGAGCAGATGCACGCCCTTTACGGCCTTTCCCAACTCCGCCTCGCTCAACGCGCCGCCGATGCGTTCGATGTGGTCGTACCCCTGACCCCGCAGTTCTGCCACCGCCGCATCCGAGATATTCTCGAGCAGAAGGATCTTGATCTTGTTTTTGGGGTAAGAAGTTCTAGCCATAATAAAAGTGGCCGTCGTCAGCATACAACTGACAACCGGCCACTGACCACTGACCACTGCTGCCTACATATGTATCGTGAGGTCGTGCACGCCTTCCGCGGCTTCCATAACCGACTCCGAAACTGTCGGGTGAGCGTGCATGATACGGCCGAGTTCGTCGGCAGTGGTTTCGAGGGCCATGCCGACGCAGGCCTCGGCGAGAAGCTCAGTAGCATGCGGGCCGATGATGTGTACGCCGAGAACCTCATCGTATTTTTTCTCGGCGACGATCTTTACAAAGCCGTCGGTCTCGCCGAGGATGCGTGCCTTGCCTGAGGCCGAGAACGGGAATTTACCGACCTTCACATCGTAGCCTGCCTCTTTCGCTTTTGCCTCCGTCATCCCGACGCTTGCGACCTCGGGGTCGCAATATGTGCAGTTAGGAACTAGGTTGTGCTTGATCGGCTCGACCTTTTTGCCCGCTATCTTTTCGACAACGAGAATGCCCTCTTTCGAAGCAAGGTGCGCGAGCCATGCGGTGTCGATGACGTCACCGATGGCGTAGACATTCGGCTCGTCGGTTTCGCAGTACTCGTTTACTTTGATCGTGCCGCGGGGGTTGACCTTAACCTCGGTCTTCTCGAGTCCGAGTCCCTCGAGATAGGGCATGCGGCCGACGGCGACGAGCAGCATCTCGGCCTCGAATGACACGGCCTCACCCTTGGCGTTTTTGCCAGAGACCTTGACGCTATTCTTGCCCTTCTCCATCTTGTCGAGCTTGATGCCCGTCTCGCATCGAATGCCCTGTTTCTTGAATGAACGCAGCAGTTCCTTCGACACATCTGCGTCCTCGATCGGCACGATGCGATCCAGCAGCTCGACGACGGTCGTCTCGCAGCCAAAGCGTGCGTAGACGCTGGCAAATTCCACACCCACCGCACCCGAGCCGATCACTACCATGGACTTGGGAACGTTGTTCAGCTCCAGGATGTGATCCGAATTTACGACCTGCTTGCCGTCGGTCTCGAAACCAGGGATAGGACGTACAACAGAGCCTGTGGCGATGATGATGTTCTTAGCGTCGAGCGTCTCCTTTTTGCCGTCGGCCAGCGCGACCTCGACCTTGCCAGGGCCGGCGATCTTGGCGAAGCCGTTGTAGACCGCGACCTTGTTCTTTTTCATCAGGTAGGTGACGCCCGCGCTATTTTTGGCGACGACATCAGACTTGTACTTCTGCACGCCCGGCCAATCGTAACCAAGTCCCTCAACCTTTAACCCAAAGTGCTCAAATTCACCTGCTTTTTGATACAGATGAGCCGCGTTGAGCAAGGCCTTTGTCGGGATACAGCCCCGCAGACCACAGGTGCCGCCGAGACGTGCGTCCTTTTCTTTTTCGACGATCGCCGTCTTGAGGCCAAGCTGCCCCGCACGCACAGCGGCCACGTAGCCGCCGGGGCCGGAACCGATTATCACAACATCAAATTGTTCTGCCACAGTAAGTGAACCTCACGCGTCTTTATGTAATAGAAAAGTATAGCGAGAGCGTGCGAGGCGCACAAAAAGGCGGGGTCAGGAGCAGTAGACGCGCCAGTCTATCTCAGGGAAGATATTGTCGCGGCGTTCGATCTCGGTGAGGAGGTCGCGTTGTTCCTGAGGAAGAACCACCTCGTCCGCCGAAGCGGCGTCCACCCCTGCGTGGTAAGGAGGGGAGCTTTCAAGCATGTCTGCTAGCATGTTGAACCGCTGAATGTGCGACTCGAATCGTCGCGTTGAGTACTGCACGGTAGTGCCCTGATAGATCTGGAACGCCCAGTCGGAGGACTCCGCGAGGAGCAACTCGCGAGCGGCCTGCGCGAGCAGCCGAGTTATGAGTTGCGAGTCGCGAGCTCCCGGCTTTTTTTCGTCAGCTTGGGAGTCGGAAGTCGGAACTCGAAACCTATTCGCGAGGTCCGTCATTCTTCTCTCGGCATCGTGCTGGTACGGATACATCCATGAGTTCTTTTCGTTGAGCCAGACCTTGTAGTAGCCGTTCTCGCCCCACGACGATGCGGTGGGTTGCTGGACCTGGATCGGGATGCCGATATCGAGAAAGTCACCCGGAGAGATGCAGGCGATGTCGTCCTGATCAAAGTGCACCTTTTTAAAAAAGAAATCGAGAAACTGTGGCCCCTCGTACCACCAGTGGCCGTAGAGTTCCGCATCGTAGGGTGAGACTACGAGCGGCGGATGTCCTTCAAAGGTGGCCAGCAGCTCGTGCGCCTGTGTTACCCGTTCGGCAACGAAGTGCGACGCATCGGCGGCTGCCTGGTTGCGGGCCAGTACGGGAATGTACGGTTCCTTCTTATTTTGCGGCACGTCACGTCCTGTGATGCGATGGTATTTGAGCCCAAGGTGCCGCCGCTCGGCGTCGGCGTGCAGGTGCGGCTTTAGATAATCGAGCGGCGCGTCCCAGCCAATGTCACGATAAAATTCGCGGTATACCGCGTTACCCGGATAGCCGACCTCGGCGGACCAGACCTGCTTACTTGTTTCAACATCGCGCGCGAATACGGCCACGCCATTCGGCGTTACAACAGGCGCGTGGACGCCGTAGCGCGGCCGCGGTTCACCATACAGTATCGCGTGCGTGTCTGAGACAAAGTATTCGAGACCGGCGTCTTTGAGCAGCGCATCCAGACCCGGCTCGTACGCGCACTCCGCAAGCCAGATCCCTCGCGGACTGCGGCCGAAGTGCTTTTTGTAATTCACAACCGCGATCTCGATCTGCGCACGACGGGCCTCGGGCGTTGAGATCAGCGGCAGGAATCCATGCGTCGCGCAGCACGTGATTATCTCGATAACGCCCTCATCCTGCAGCTCGCGAAAGGCGTTGACGAGATTACGCTTGTACCGTTCGTCCCAGAGCTTTAGTGACGCGCTGAGATTCTCGACGTACATCTTTGCAGCGTCATGAAAACCGGCCGAATCTTTTCTTGTGCGGAGCTCCTCCTTACGGGCGAGCTCCAGCATGTTCTCGAGATGTCTGGTGTAGCGTGCCTGAAGAAGCGGGTCCGCGAGCATCTCGCAAAGTGGAGGCGAGACGTTCATCGCGAGCCGCGGCGCCGCGCCGGCGTCGTGCAGAGACTGGAAGATGAAGATCAGCGGGAGATAGACCTCGGTGATCGCCTCGTAGAGCCAATCTTCCTCTAGGAATTCAGGGTACTCCGGATGCCGGACGAAAGGCAGATGCGCGTGGAGAATGAGGCTAAAGTATCCTGCCGGCATCGCTGTGTGGTAAGCAGTGAATAGTTCAGGTCACCTACGAATATACAGCAGGGCGGGCCGAGTCATCAGGTGATGTCGGCAAGAGTGTCGGTGGCTCGCGACACCTCCGAGCGTTTGGGAAAGTTTAGGAGGCTGGCACCAAACACGGCGGAGCCGACTTCATGCTCCGTCCACTCCGTTCCCTCAATGTCGAAATTTCTCGATAGAGCCCGACGTGCGGAGCTCTTTGTTAGTTTCTTGGCGTTCGACTCGAGCATGCTGTAGAGCTGTGGGCTGACGCGGTCTTTGAGGTCCGCGAGAGCAGCGCCGCCGGCGATCGCCAGCATCGCATATCGCAGGTCCTCAGTGGGAACGTTGGCCGCCGCCGAAGCACGGGGATCTCCGACCATTTGGGAGAATGCGACCTGCGTCCGCTCTTCAGCCAGTGTTCGATCATCACCGACAATAGTTACGTCGACCGCATCACGCGTAAAGCCGGACGCCTCGAGCACCTCGGCAAACTTTGTGGCGGAGACGGTCCAGCGGGATTCCGTAGCTGGATGCGTGCTCGGGCTGCGTCGCGGCGTCTCGACCGTGTTTGAGTAGATGACACGAAAATACGGCCGGTTCGTCGCCAAAAAACCGATCTCGGCCATGTACTGCGAGCCTGCTTCGACATCGTTGAACCACCACTCGCCCTGCGTCTCGATCGGGTGGATCTGCTCTGTGCCCGCTGTGAGGTTACGGAGCTTTACGATCAGCGTGTAGCTGCCAAGCTCCGGCCCGAAAACCGCACGAAGCTGCAGCCACGGGTTCTGCCTGAGCGACCAGTAAAAATACAGGCGCGTCGGCGACTGCATCTGCAGCCGTGCGCGATTCTCCCGCTTGAGCTCAGGCAGCTTTACATCCGCCAGTGCCTTAAAAACAGCCGAAAGCTCGACCTTGGGCTCCGTAGCCGCGATCTCCTTACTAGCGTCGGAAGAAGCTAGAGCGTCGCTCCCGCTTACCGGGATGAGCTCAACCGCAGGGGGTTCTGCTTTTGTTAGCGTCTTTGTAGATGCTTTCTCAGAGCGGCTCTTTTTTGCTGTCTCGATGTTAGCGGTGGATAACGGAGCTTTGGTCGCCGTTTTTTTGGACGTCGAACTTCTGCTCTTTTTCACCGGCAATGCCGGGATCTCCAGCTCCACGTGGTCCTCGACAGGCGTATTCGTGGCGATCTCTGCAAAAGCATCCGCGGTCGTGGACGCAGGCTTACTGACAATAGGCCCTGGAAGTCTCGTCACGGCCATGGCTTTGGCACCATCTGAACCAGCGGGCTTAACTCTCTTGGCACCGCTCCTAGATTTTTCGGCAGATGCGGCAGGCACATTCTTCTGCTCGACTACCGAATCGAACGGATCCGTCTTTGCCGTCCTCGGTCTTTCTGAGCTGCCTTTTTTTACCCGATCTGTCGCCATAACTATAAAAGCCGCAAACACATAGTATGCGGCTTCAACGGGTCCGTAGCAAGAAATTGTCGTCCTACTTCTCGATCTTTACAGCCGAGGCCTCGGTCGTCGAGGGTTCCTTGTACTTCTTGAGCTTGATGTTAATGGTGCCCACACGGGCGTTGACCTTTGCCGCCACGGGAATTCGGCGCGTGTCCGCGGTGATCCAGATGATCATTTTTCCACTGCCGTCGATGAGCTTGCCCGGTCCGAATAGATCCGGCTCGATACGCCAGCACATCACCTTGCCGAATGGTGTGCTCTGCTTCTCTCGACCCGTGACATTGACCGGCACGCTATAGACGAGACCCGAATCGCTCACCTCTATGTTAAAGGTCTTTCCGACACTGAGGTCTTGCAGGCGAACGTAGTAAATAGCCGAAACGAGGTCGTAGCTTGGATCGGTAATGTCGGACGCGATCCGTCTCGGAGCACGCATTGCGTCTTTGGGATCGGTCTCTACGTAGGTAACTCTCTTTTGCGTATAGTCAAAAACTGCCTGACTGTCCCGGACGCGCTCCTTTTGAACGTCGTGCTTGTCCGTCTTAGCGACCCTAAATCCGGCGAGGTCTACATTCGAATCGATCTGCTGCAAAAAGCTGTAGTGAAAAAGACTGGTGAGCGTACCCTTTGATGTCGCCTCAGCGCGAATGAGGAGGCCGGAATTATCGGGCGACTCATTGGCCGTGAATGTGAGATCGGCAACCGAGAAGCTCAGCGCCATCATGTTGAGCTTGCCCTCGTACGTCAGCGATTCTCCCACAAAGCGTCGACCCGCCTCGCGCCCCGCAGTCGACGGCTGCGCGCAAACGACTGCCGCTGCGGACAAGACCAGAGCCGCCGCGACGAGGATCATTCTCATTTTCTTCTTCAGAAACATCGTCAACCGATGTACCAGCTCTTTGCGGCCAGCAAAGCCATTGCGATCAGTGCTCCGAGGCTCGCCCGATACTCGCGGTAGCGGAAGTATAAAGCCCGGTCAAATTTTGTGCCTGTAGGCTTCCATACCGTGAGCCGCGGTATGAACAGCGGCACACTTCGCCGGTATTCTTCAAAATCGTGGCCAAAAATATCGGAGATATCTTCTTCTTCGACGCGCATGACGGGTAAATAGATGCCGAGGTACAAGGCAATGAAAAGAATTGCCAGCCACCAAACCCCCGCCGCGATAGTAAAGCCCACACCCAGGATAAAACTCCCAAGGTAGAGCGGATTCCGCGTATATGCGTACGGGCCGCTCGTGGCGAGCACCTTTGCCTTCTGAATATGGCCCGATGCCCACGCCCTAATAACTAACCCAACAACAGCGATGCTGCCGCCCACGAGCAGCGTCAGCTGCGTCGGCCGCGAAAAAACTACAAAAACAACTGCGAAAATGAAGCCAAGCGGGACGCGAATGCGCTGGAGTGTGCGTTTATTAAGACCCGCCATTGATGGGCAAAGATCTATCGTAGCATCTACGCCGCCCAGCCGGTGAGCCACGCAGCAAAGGCCGCCCAGAGCCCGGTGCCTGCTAGCATCAGTCTCAGCGGGTAAGACGCGATCAGAAGAATGGAGCCGGCGAGGAAGACCTTATTCAGCTGTCCGTTCCTCCACGTATCGAGGACCAGCAAAACGACCATTATGAGGGCGGGCACCCCAAAGAACATCAGCGGCCCTCCCGACGAAAACGGCTCAAAAGGGAACCGTCCGACCGCCGGTGGCAAAAAGTTGATCGCTGTCAGCAGCATCAGCCGCTTGTGCTCGGCAGGCCGCATCCGGTAATAGATCGCTGCACCAAAGAGCAACGCGAACATCAGGATGTCGAATAGCGGTACAGCCAGGAAAGCCAGCGGCGGTATTCCTGCCGGCGTCGACGCTGAACCGTACTTTGCGGCGGCGACCCCAGTAAAAAAGCCAACGAATATCATCACGACCGCCAACGCGATGCCAAACATCCCGAACTTCATGTGCGTCCGGTGATTACGCGATCTGATCAGCCAGACCTGCGCGATGAAGAATGCTACCCATGTCGTCATCAACGCACCATGGGCATGGACAAGCAGACTCGGCAACGGAGCGGTGCCAAATGCGAGCTTTAGATAATAAGTGCGTGCAAACCCGACGAGCACCGCGAGCGGAAACACGAGAGCGACCGCGGCGAACAACCTGCGGTCGTAGCGTCGCCATTCAAACGCGTCCTGGTTCATTGCCATATCTTTTGTGGATGGGTTACTGACCAAATCCGCGTCGCTGCGGCTGCGGCGTCGGCGTCACCGACTGGCCGAGTGCTCCCTCGAGAACGTAAAGCCGCAGGATCATTCGAGCGTCAGGCCGGCTGAAGCGGTCGATAAGTTGATTCGACCGCTGAAGATCAGCCTTTCCTAAAGCCTGGATCTGCGGCAGATATCTGAAAAGCAGCGAATTGCCCGGAGCATTTGGCCGGAACACGAGCTCGCCATTTCTGAATGACCGATCTCTGTTGTACTTGCTCAGCACCGCGGTTGCTTGTACGTATTCGTTGATCATGTCGATCCCGGGCTCGACCATCTTAAAGGCCGATTCAGGCTCAACCGCTGCGTATCCTCTCACAAGTTCCATCAGGTCCGAGAGGTCGTCGCCCGTGTCCGGGAATCCGCTGGTAAGGCCCCGAGCATCCTTCAGGATCGACTTTGCCGTCTCGATATCTTCTTCTTTGCCCGTTCTTGAGTACGCGATAGCGAGGGCTACGTACCTTTGCAGCTGCTGTCGGTGGTCAGGGGTCTGCGCGATCTGCTTGCGGGCATCGTCGAGCTTGCCGGCCTGGATAGCACGCGTTGCACTCGTGTTATCAAGCCTTTCCTGAAGCGCCGCTCGCTGCTGTTCATCGGGGATCTGATCGATCAGCTTCTTAGCCTGGCCATCATCGGTCATTGCTCCGATCTTTGCTGCGAGAGCGGCATACGCCATTCCCCTGTCGGCGTCCTGCATCGCGGGTAACTGGGCAATGATCTGCTCCGGTGTCGTTGCTGAGCTGAACATTGCCTGCCGCGCCTGATTGCGTCCACCGTTGTTGCCGCCGGTCGTCCCTGTGCTGTTCGCGATCTCCGCCTGCCGCTGTCTCAAAGCCGCGGTGCGCTCCGGCGCCACCTTGTCGACTAGCGGGATCACCTGATTCAACCATGGGGTCGAACTTGCATTCGCAGGCATCGTGATTATCGTCG
>JBJMGO010000013.1:0-7015 GCA_045807825.1 Pyrinomonadaceae bacterium
CCCGAAACGGGGTCGATGAACAGTTCGCCGAGAAACGCCACGACAATCGTGTTTGGAAATCTGCTACCGCCAGGGCCAACAATGGCTTTGCAACAATAATTCACTGCATAGCTGGAATGAGCCCTGTCCAGCCAGAGCCGCCGCGGTTGATGTAACCGGCGAGCTTAGCCGGATTTGAGTTGTAACCCGCGGCCATGAGTTGCGCCTCGGTGGCCTGTCCTGACGCGACCGCGCCGGTAACGGTCGGACTGGCAAAAAGATCATTCCACGTCATCTGCATATAGAGCAGCATCGCCTCGGTGGCGTTGACGTGGTTGCGCATTCCCTCGACAAAATCGGGCATTAGGCCCGCATTCGGGTAATGCTCGCGGACCATGCGATACGTCGGTGGGATCATCTGCACCATGCCGCCCGCACCGGCAGAGCTGACGGAATAGCGAAATGTCTGTCCCTCGTTTAACGCGTAAAGCGTGTAGATGTCGTTAAAGATATTCGGCGTGAACTCGGTCCTAAACCGCATGTGGTCCACGTGCTCTACCGTCGCCAGATGCTCGGCAATGTCCGCGACCTTTGGCTGGATCGTGTAGCCTTTCGCCCGCAGCGCGTCACGCGCGATGTCGATAACGTTGTGCACGTAAAAACGCCCGGCGTTCACAACCTCAGGCGTTATGATCCCGGGGTGCGTTGACATGTAATAGGCCGTCTCAATAAAGCGTCCGTTTTTCTCGACCGGGTATTGCACCAGGAGCGGCAGCATCGCTTCGCCGTGATCGTTAGTTAAAACGATGGGAGTGTTGACGCCATTTGCACGCAGCGTCCGGATCGTCATTCCGTGGCCGCTGGATGAGATCGCGGTCGTTGGATACACGGTCTGCAGAAAAGCATCCTTGCTCAGCACCACAAAATCGATCTGCTTGCTCTTGTAGTCGTAGTAGGCGATCCGAACCGGAGTCAGGGCGTCACCGATCGCGGGCGATCCGGGAGCAGGCTCGGTGTAGGCTGTATTGATCGGCCGCGTCTGCATGATCCGTTTGGCCTCGGCAATCTTGGCTTTGATCTGTGAGAAGGGAAGTCCCTTAAAATTCAGATTGCTCGCCTGCGACGATGGCACCTCCGGGGAGGTCACCGGCAGCTTTTGTGTCGGCAGAGGCGTGCTCACGACTATCGGTGTCGGCGACGGACGGGGTGCGGCGATCACCTGCGTAGTGGGCATACTGCTGGTGATCACAACGCGGCTGGGCCGCGTCGTCTGACCAAAATTCACGCAAACGAATACCGTCAAAACCAAGGAGGCGGTGATAATGCTGTGTCTCATATCCGGGGCGGAAAGCTGCTCAGCGTCGACTTCTCAGGCATTTGGGATGCCACGACGTGCGCAGAGTTTAGATTCGCCTACACTGGTGGCTGTTGTCAAGGATTTCTCAAAATACTTATCGCTGTTACAAGTTTTCCTTATAGTTCGCAGAGTTTGTGCGACCACCTCTGCTAAGGTATAAATGTGTTTGCCGCCCGCACTCGCTCCCGGGGCGGCCTTTCTATGAATGAGCTTTTTGGTACAGACGGCATCCGCGGTGTCGCGGGCGATTTCCCGCTCGATGAACAGACCGTGAAGATCATTGGAGCCTCACTGGCAACGCACCTGCGCGAGGAGCTTGGCCGGGATGTGCGGATAATCACGGGGCGCGATACTCGCGAATCGGGCTTGTCGATAGAGTCGGCGTTTCGTTCCGGAGCCACCGGCGAGGACGCGGATTGCGACTCGGCCGGGGTCATTACAACTCCGGGTGTGGCATACCTCACCAAGGCATTCAACTTTGACGCGGGCGTCGTGATCAGCGCTTCGCACAATCCTTTTCAGGACAACGGGATCAAGATCTTTTCGCCGACAGGAAAAAAGCTCGGCCCGGAATACGAGCGAAAGATAGAGGCGGACATACAAAACTATTACGTTCCATCTGATTTGCATGGTGGAATCTCCTTCGGTGTTACGTCGCTGCGGAGAGTGGATGAGTTTCATCGAGCCTACATCGATCACCTCATCGAGGTCGGCGGCCGCTTTTCAGCGGCTGGTAAGCGCATCGTGATTGATTGCGCCAACGGAGCTTCGTGCGAATTTGCTCCGGAGCTTTTCCGTTCGATCGGAGCGGAGGTCATCGCGATCCACAACCAGCCGGACGGCCGCAATATTAACGAGAACTGCGGTTCGCTGCATCTTGAGCATCTACAATCAAAAGTGGTGGAGGAGAAGGCGGATCTCGGGGTTGCATTTGACGGCGATGCGGACCGAGCGTTATTCGTTGACGAGACCGGCACGATCGTAGATGGCGACGCGACGCTTTGGATCATGGCTCGCTATTTGAAGAGCCACGGCAAGCTCGCGAACTCCACCGTCGTCGCGACAGTGATGAGCAATATCGGGCTCGAGATCGCACTCGCGACTGAGGATGTCAAGCTTGTTCGGACAAGCGTCGGCGACAAGTACGTTCTCGAGGAACTTATCAAGAGCGGCTCAGAGATAGGCGGTGAGCAGTCGGGCCACATCATCTTTCCCGACATCAGCCTCGTTGGTGATGGGATGATGACAGCGTTGCTCGTGCTCAGGGCGACGGTTGAAAAGGCGGTCACACTTTCGCAGGCCACGGCCGGTTTCACCCGCTATCCGCAGACGCTCCAAAAAGCTCGCGTAAAACAAAAACTCCCTCTCGAGGCGGTTCCTGAGATCGCCGCGATGAAGGAGCAGATCGAACGCGAGATCGAGTCCAGCGGCCGCGGACGCCTCAATCTTCGTTATTCGGGCACCGAGAATGTCGCCCGCGTCATGATCGAGGGCGAGGACCAAACCACGGTCGAGGAACAAGCTCGCCGCCTGGTGGCCATCATCGAGTCTATGCTCAATTAAAATGATCAAGGTCCCGATCACGCTCGCGGCACAAGAGACGAGCTACACGATCTCCATCGGTGGCGGTGCGATCGCAAAGATCGGAACCTGCGCCCGCGCATGTGCAGGCAGAGGATCCGCAAGAGCATTTATCGTTTCGAATCCGCTTGTGTTCGATCTCTACGGCGGCGCCGTCTCGGCAGCCCTCGAAGAGAGCGGTTTTGCCGTCTCGAGTTTTCTCATCAAAGATGGCGAGAAGCACAAGACCCTTAGAACCGCAGAGTCCGCGCTCGCGGCATTCTCATCAGCAGGCTTAACCCGTACGGATATTGTCATCGCGCTCGGCGGCGGAGTCGTCGGTGACGTCGCCGGATTTGCGGCCGCGATCTATTTACGTGGTGTGAAGTTCATCCAGGTGCCGACGACGCTGCTCGCGATGATCGACTCCTCGGTGGGAGGGAAGACCGGCGTCAACACGTCATTCGGTAAAAACCTGACAGGCGCCTTTCACCAGCCGACCGGTGTTCTCATCGATCCTAACGTTCTCTCAACTCTGCCGAGCCGCGAACTCACCGCGGGCTTTTGCGAGATGGTGAAGCATGGAGCTCTTGCCGGCAGGGAACTGCTGATGGAAACAGATGAATTTCTGAGGCGGTTTGGCCTTGGACCGGCCGTTGGTATGGAGCGTGCGATGTCGGCTCTGGTCAAGTCAAACGTGGAATTCAAGGCCTCGATCGTCGCATCGGACGAGCGCGAGTCCTCAAGACGTCGGGACTCAAAGTCACGCAAGATCCTTAATTTTGGCCACACTCTCGCCCATGCTCTCGAAAAGGTCACAAATTACGTTTATTTCCGCCACGGGGAGGCTGTTGGGTACGGAATTCTCTTTGCCGCTGAGCTGTCAAAAAATCTTGCTCTTTGTGGCGAAAAAGATGTAAACTTGTTGCGCGGTGTTGTGCATCGCGTCGGCACCCTGCCGTCGCTCAGCGGCATCGACACTAATGAGGTGCTTGCGGCCTTTAGATCAGACAAAAAGGTGATCGGCGGCGAATTGCAGATGGTGCTCCTCAAGGGCATCGGAAAGCCGATGATCGTTACAGAAAACGACATTCCCATCACGGTTCTCGAGAGGACGCTGAGGGACCTCTTCCGCTAAGACCCGCCGGAGCAACAAGACAATGAAAAAGTCAGTGAATAACCGCTATTCTGAGCGCGGAAGTGCTGGTGTAAAGCTCGCGATCTTCCTCGTCGTCATGGTTCTCTTTGGAAACGGGCTCTATAACTACGTTCCCGTCGCGTATGACGCTAGTGCGCTAAAGGGCGACATGGACACCGCTGTTCTTCAGGGAATGGCCATGCCCGGCAAGATCAACCCCATCGACAATGTAAAGGAACGGATCCAGAAGGCGATCACAGTCAACAATATACCCAAACAAGCGACGCTTGATGTGAAGCAGGTTGGCAACGGGATCAACGCCCGGGTGACCTATAGCCAGCAGGTGAGCATGTTGCCCTTTGGCATGTACAAGTACAACTACGTTTTCGACTACACGTCGACGCCGACGGGATTTTTGATGAAGCAGTAGGTAGGCGGATTCAACCGATCACAGCGAGAGCCTCGCGAACGCGGAGTGGCTGGATATTAATTAGAGCTTCAGGAGCGTCCGCGAGCCAGGTGGACGGGCAGACGCCGCAGGTCGTACATTTTTCAACGGCAGGACAGGGAAGGCTCGAGAGCGACTCTCGGGCTTTTTGGTGTTCGGTCTTGAGGAAATCGAATGACAAACCGGTGTCAACGATCGACCAAGGCAGGAACTCATCGTAGCTGCGGTCGCGCGAGGTGTGGAACGCCGGATCGACGCCCGCCTCTTTGAGAGCCCGCTGCATATCGCCTCCGAAGCGTGCGGCGGCGTCGATCACCTTTGCCACCGTGCGGTCGCCTGAGGAGAACAACGCTTGTTCGTGAGCGATCTTTGCGGACATGAATCGAACCTCGACATTTGGAATGCGGTTCAATCCTTTGCACACGTACTTGATACGGCGTTTGAGCTCGCGCTCGTCGCAGATCGCGTCCCATTGAAGAGGCGTATTCGGCTTTGGGACAAAGCCATTCAATGACGGAATGATCTTGCCTGCGCGACCGATCTTCTTGCCCGCCTCGAGCATCCTGTCCTTGATCCGCTCGACGAGCACGAACATCTCGTCGAGATCCTCCTGCGTCTCCGTAGGCAGCCCAACCATCATGTAGAGCTTGACGGTGAGCATGCCTCGATCAAACACCGCGCCGCAGATATCGACGATCTCATCATTCGTGAGGTTCTTGTTTATAACTCGCCGAAGGCGGTCGGAACCCGTCTCGGGAGCGACCGCGATCTGTTGATCGCGGGACTCCACAAGAGCGTCGAGCAGCTCGTCGGAGATCTGATCCAGCCTGAGACTCGAGACCGTAATTCGATACTCCATCGCCCGCAGCTCGCGGAGGATCGTCGAGATCTCGGGGTGATCGCAAACTGCGGTGGAGACGAGGCCGATCTTATTCGTTTTCGACCGCCACTCACGCGCCTTTGCGAGAATGTCCTTCGCCGGGACGACGCGGGGCGGATAGTAGTTGTAGCCGGCCCAGCAAAAGCGGCATCCCTGCGAACATCCGCGAGAGATCTCGACAAGCAGCCGATCGCCCATCTCGGCCTCAGGCGACCAGACGGATGTCGACGGGCAAAAGGTGTCTTGGTTTACGAGGAATTCGGCAAGCTCCTTCTCTCCGCGTTTGAGGGCTCGGCGGAGGGTGCCTTCCTTTGGATTGACGGCCGCAAGCGCGCGGCCGACGCGTTTTGGCACGCCGGGCTGCGTCGGGATGTAATCAAAGATCGTCCCGTCATCGTTGTAGATGACGTCGTACAACGAAGGCACGTAAAACCCTCGGCCGAGCTGTGCGAGGGAGATGAGAATGTCCTCTTTCGTGTCATTCTCCTGGATCGCGTCAACGAGCTGGAACGCAAGTATCTCGCCCTCGCCGACGGCGATGACGTCCGTGAAGTCAGCGATCGGCTCGGGATTCAGGAACGACGCCGCACCGCCCATGATCACGAGTGGGTCGTGATGCGTCCTGTCCTTTGACCAGACGGGGACGCCGGACAGCTGCAGCATCCGGGCCATGTTCAGGTAGTCGGTCTCAAACGATATCGAGAACGCCACGACGTCAAAATCCCTGACCGGCGTCTGAGTCTCGAGCGACATCAGCGGCGTCCGGGTACGCTCGTATTCGGCGAGATCGTCGCGGTCCGGGAGGAAGACCCTCTCACAGGCGACACCGGGAATGTTGTTAAAGAGCTCGTACATCGTGTGCAGCCCGAGGTTGGCCATGCCGACGGCGTGGGTGTTGGGGTAGCACAAGGCTATGCGCAGCTCAGCCTCGCGGTGGACGACGTATCCTTCCTCCGCGGCGAGCTTGCGTTTATAGCTGTCGATGATCTTTCGGCTCATTAAATAAACAACTAGCCTATCACAATGAAAATGAGCGTCCGGCTTAGACGCTCATCGTCAAATAATGCGTCTCAAAACTTCTATTGTTTCTTCACCGTCGGAGCAGCACCCGCCTTGGGCATGATGAAGAATGGCCGGGCCTGGACGACATAGGCCTTGTCGTCATAGACGCCGTCGCCGTCGACATCGACCTTTACCTCGAGCTTGTACTTTTTGCCGGGCTCGTGGGTGTCGCCGAGGTCGTATGAGAGGGCGTACTGACTTCGCAGCATGCTGTTGATGTTGTTGAGAATGCCCGGGATCTCGCTCTCGAATGTCATTGGAAAATGCGCTCCGCCCGATTCCTTTGCGAGGGTATTCATCGTGTTCTGCGCCTGGATGAATGTCATGCGTCCGGGCGTCCCGTCGAGGCCGTCGAGCGCCGGAAGGTACTGCTCGTACCTTTTATAAAACAGGTTGCCGGTCGAGATGATGTAGATCGGAACGCCCGCCTCTTGAATGATCTTGCGGCACTCGTCGTAGTTGATCTTTGACATCGTGTCGATGCCGGAGGCGACGAGGATGATCGCCTTTCGCGGAGCTTTGAGGTCCTGCATGCCGGCGTAGTCCATCTTCTCGGCTTTAGAATTCTCGAGCACAACCGAGTCAGCGCGG
>JBJMGO010000014.1:0-3394 GCA_045807825.1 Pyrinomonadaceae bacterium
CACCTCCTCGCTGACATCGACCCGCTCAACATGCTCTCGCATTACGAGGCGGAGCTTGATCTCGAGAATTTTGGCCTCACGATCTGGGATCTCGACCGCGAATTCATCACCGGCGGTCTCCATGGCGAAAAGACCGCGACACTACGCCGCATCCTCGACATTCTCCGCCGGGCATACTGCGGCAAGGTTGGTATCGAATATCGCCACATCGCCGTCACTGAGGAAAAGGATTGGATCCGCGCTCAGGTCCGCGAACATTTTGTGGACACAAAGCCTCTCTCCCTTGAGATCAAGAAAGAGCTGCTCGCAAAGTTGATCGATGCGGAGCAGTTTGAGCACTTTGTGCACAAAAAGTACCTGGGGCAAAAGCGGTTTTCGCTTGAGGGCTGTGAGACCGTCATTCCGATGCTCGATCAGTTGCTCGAGGGCGCGTCGGCACGCGGCGTTGACGAGATCTACATCGGTATGGCCCACCGCGGACGGCTCAACGTGCTGACAAATATAATAGGTGACCCGGAGACGGCGAATATGGCAGAGCGGATATTCACGGTCTTCGAGGGCACCTCGCATCCACGTTTTCCCGCCGACGAAGGTGACGTCAAATATCATCAGGGGGCAGAGGGGCTTCGCAAGACAAAGGCCGGTAAAGAGATCGCTATAAAGCTCTCGTCCAATCCAAGCCACCTCGAGGCGGTCAACCCTGTTGTTGAGGGCATGGCCCGTGCACGTCAGGACCAGCTTCGCAATGGTGATTCGATGGCGCGGGAAGAGGCGAACGCGCTTGTGATGCCGGTGCTGATCCATGGCGACGCGGCTTTCGCAGGCCAAGGCATCGTAATGGAGACGCTGCAGCTCGAAAAGCTGCAAGGCTACCGCACCGGCGGCACGATCCATCTTGTTATCAACAATCAGGTCGGCTTTACAACGTCGCCGGAGCACGGACGTTCGTCGCTGTACTCGACAGATGCTGGTCATATAACGCGGACCCCGGTGTTTCATATCAACGGGGACGACCCCGAGTCTGCTTACCGCGTGATCCAGATCGCGCTCGACTATAGAGCGAAGTTTCACAAGGACGTCGTGCTCGACCTTATTGGATTTCGACGTCTCGGTCACAACGAAGGTGACGAGCCGAGCTACACGCAGCCTGTGATGTATGCCCGCGTCAAAGCGCATCCGGGAACGCAGACGCTTTACGCACAACAGCTCATCCGCGAGGGAGTGATCACCGAGGACGAGCACGCGGCGATGCTGCAGGCTGTGAACGACCGCTTCGAACGCGTTCTCGCGGCCGCCAAAGACATTGCAACCGGCAAAAAGGCTCGCACCGAGATCCCGGCTGCACCGGCCGAGAATGATGGCTCGGCCGTGGTCGAGACGGGCGTCCCGATCGGCACGCTGTCGGCGATCGCGGGCAAGATCACGCTCGTCCCGGAGCCTTTCCACATCAATTCAAAGATGGTCGGGCAGCTCGCAAGGCGTGCGAAGATGGGCGCTGGCGAGGTGCCGATGGACTGGGGCTTTGCTGAGGCCATGTCCTTTGGATCACTTGTGGTTGACGGCGTTCCGGTGCGTCTGTCGGGTCAGGACTCGGGTCGCGGCACGTTCTCGCAGCGGCACGCGTCGATGTACGACACGCTGAACGGCGAGAGGTGGACACCGCTCTCCGAGCTCAAGAGCGACAAGAATCCGGCAGCACGCTTTTACGTATTCGACAGCCTGCTGAGTGAGTACGGCGTACTGGGATTTGAGTACGGCTACTCGGTGATCTCCAAAGATCAGCTCGTGGCGTGGGAAGCTCAATTCGGCGATTTCTCGAATGGCGGGCAGATCATCATTGACCAGTACATTTCGTCCTCGGAGGATAAGTGGCAGCAGCGTTCGCGACTCGTGATGCTGCTCCCGCACGGTTACGAGGGTCAGGGACCGGAACATTCGTCCGCCCGTCTTGAACGCTACCTACAGCTGTGCGGCGAAAACAATATGCGGGTCTGCTACCCGTCGACGCCCGCGCAGTATTTTCACCTCCTGCGGCGTCAGGTCGTGCAGGAGATCATTCGGCCGCTCATCGTGATGACGCCAAAGAGCCTCCTGCGTCTCCCTGCTGCCTCGTCGATGATCGAGGAGCTGACGAAGGGTGGCTTTCAGCCTGTGATCGACGACGCGCGGATCGCGGACCGGAATGCCGTTCGCCGGGTGGTGGTCTGCAGCGGCAAGGTCTATTACGATCTTGACGCGGCCCGCGGCGAGGAGCATGTGGGCGATGTCGCCGTCGTCCGGCTCGAGCAGTTTTATCCCTTTCCGAAATCTGCGTTGTCAAAGATCTTTGCGTCCTATCCTAATGCGACCGAGTTCATCTGGACGCAGGAGGAGCCGCAGAATATGGGCGGCTGGATGTTCGTCGAATCGCGGATCGAGGATGTGCTGCCTGAAGACAAGCATCTCCGCTATGTCGGCCGTGCCGCCTCAGCGTCGCCCGCGACGGGCTCTTACACGATCCACAACCTTGAGCAGGAAAAACTCGTCTCCAATTCGCTTAAGATCGACACCGACACGACCGCCGCCGCAAGCGAGCCCAAAGTGTCAGAGAAGGTCGCCCCGGCGAGCTCATAACGCCGATCTAAGTTTCTCCTTCAACTCACTCGCTGTGATTCGACACAGGCTACCACCCGTGAAGAATATGTCGTTCGTCACCTCGACGGTCAGAAAATCCGGCGGCTCGACGGCCATCAGGGCATCAATACTCTCTGCCTCGAATTCGCATATTACAAGACCTGCGAGATCCTCCTCAAAAACATCGATCGAGAAAATGTCGTCACGGCGATGAAAATAGTAACGTCGCTTTGTGATCGTCCTAGCGGGCAATGCTTCAAGTAAGGACGTTTCGTCCCGGCTTAGCTCAATGCCGACGATCGGTTGTTTGTAAGGCGATCGCGATGCGTATTTCTTCCCCAACTTGCACGGCTGCGGGCCTGTATCGGAGTTGGTCAGATAACGGAGCCTCAGCCGCGTATGGTCAATGTAGCGGTCATGCAGGTGCTTGGAATACGGCTCAACTAGCTGACGCCAGTCGGCGGCAGGGCGGACGAGCCAACGCCGCTCGTATTCGACTCGACTGTATTTTTCTATCGTTCCCATATCAGTAAAATCTGGACTCCCACACGCATCTAATGTAACCTGATACATCCCGTCACCACCTATGAGCAAAAGGCAAGGTCTTTTTTCGATCGCGGCTTTGGCGTCTGCGGTGTTCGTGTCGCTGGCATGCCAGCCGAATGTCGTTCGCTCCGAACAGCCGACGAATATCATTACGACCCCTGAACCGACGCCTCGCAACCAGGAGCCGATCACTATCGTCGCGGTCGGCGACATCATGATGGGGTCGCCGTTCCCC
>JBJMGO010000015.1:0-9798 GCA_045807825.1 Pyrinomonadaceae bacterium
GCGCGGTTTGGCGTTGTGACAGGTGCGATAGCGAAACGCGCTCCTCGGCTAGTATCGATGCGAGTATCTCGTCGCGCTCCTCCTGGAGGAGAATTCTGACGAGCACCTTCCGGTCCGCGATCTTGTCCTGTCCAAGGTAGGCGAGACCTGCTTCGTCGCCACCGAGGTAATCAGTGACCTTGTAGCGGCTTTTGACGGTGTGTCCGACAAAGCTCTCCGGATCGGATACATCAAAATCGCCAGTGAAAATGTCCGGCCTTTCCTCCTTGAGGTTTACGCCGCCGTCGGGAATGTCGTATGGGTTGACCTTGCGCGGCGCCGGCTTTGCCGCCATGGAGGAACGTTCCGCTTGAGGAAGTGTCTCGAAGGTACGTGCTGCGTGTGCGAACGCAGACTCGTCCATTGCGGTACTTACCGGTTCGTCGTCCAGCTCGAAAAAAATATCGTCTTCGTTTTGTGCAACCGCCTGTTCCATTCGATCCAATTCCGATTCGGAGCCGTTTGCTGTACTCGCCATCTCCGATCCTCTGTCGATGTCGCTGATCGCGTTCATCTGAGGGATAAGATTTGCGAAGACGCCGCCCTTCCCTTTTGAGGGTTGCTCAGACATAAGCCGGGCACCGTCTGTCGGGCAAAACCGCCGTGACCCTTCCTCAAAGGTTTGTTTGCACTTCGGGCAGTACATCTTCTGCGATATGACGGAGACGAATATGCCGAAGGATACGTTCAATACACCGCGAGTTTCAGCTCTTAGTGCCGGATCCTATCCGACACCTCCTTGTCGGGATCGAGCTTCGCGGCCTGAGCATATGCCCGCCGGGACTGCTCCGACTTGCCCACGTTAGAATATCCTTGCCCGAGCATCACGAACTGCTGAGCGAGCTGCCGGTCCTCGTATGCGGGAGCCCAGCGAACAGCCTGCAGCAGAGCATTCTCCGCGAGCTCGTACGCACGTTGCCTCATGTACAGCGACGCGAGGAGGGCGCTGGCCTGATAACGATTTGGGCTGAGAGCTAGCGCCTTTTGGAGCGCGGTCTCAGCGTCCTTGTACTGGCCTGTCACGGTCAATGCATGTCCAAGCATCAAGAGTGCCGTCGGATTTTTTGGATCTGCTTCCACTATCTGGTGGAGAAGCGGGATCGATTCCGCATAATGCTGGTCGCCCTGCATGACCCCGGCGACCACGAGCGTCATCCCGATGTCAGTCGAACGCTCTGTAGCCTGCCTGTAAGCCTCTTGAGATCGGTCGGTCATTCCTCGCTGGCGAAGCAGTTTCCCAAGGTGCGCATACGCGGGTGCAAATGTCGGGTCAAGCGTGACAGCTTTGCGATAGACGCTCTCCGTGTCCTGACCTATCTCGCCGCGCATCTCCATTGCTACGCCGAGCTGGTCGTAAGCGGGAGCGCTGTTGGGCGCTAGTTCTGTTGCTCGACGCGCGAGCTTTTCGGCCTCGGCATAGCGGTCGGAGAGATTCTCAACAGGGAGCGGCTGTGTCAACACATAACTTAACGCTACCAGCGTCCTTGCACTTGCGGGCTCAACCTGGAGTGCAGCACGGTAGGCATTCTCGGCCTCCTCCCAACGCTGCTGATCGCTGTAAATGTTGCCCAGACCATAAATTGCCCGCTCGTCCCGCGGCTTGATGTAGCGCGCGTTCTTGTACGCTGACTCAGCCCGTGTGTAGTCACGGCTATCCCGGGCTGAATTTCCCTGCCGGATCAAGTCAGAAAGCCGCGCCTCGTCCACGGGGCTGAGGGGCTTTGACGCTTTCTTGTCAGTCCTCGTGGGCGCTATCGTTTGATCCGCAAAACGAGTGCTCGCAGATGCGGTATCGGTGAACGGTTTTGTGATCTTCGTGCCTGTCGGTGCGACCACCTCGCTACGATCGACTTGTGCTTTATTCGATCCGTTACTTGCTGGAGAATGGTAGTTAGCCTCGGGTCTTGTGTGGCTGTTGTTGTTGGTGTGAGTCGCCGAGGTCTTTGAAGCAGCGTGCCTGGTGACGGTGCGCGTCGGCTGCTTGTGAGCAGCGACTACCTTCTTTGGAGCGGACCTCTTCGTTGTTGGCTGGGCAGCCTTAGGGGCGCTGCCGAAGAGCTTATTCGCACTACCGAGATCTTGGGCGGACACTGCGAAACACGCAGCGAGCGTCACAAAGGTGAGAGAGACGACTCGAACAATGCTTTTCATTAGAACCTACTGCTTACTGCGTCACTAGCCTAAATCCAAGTTCCTTATCACGCTTGGATGCAGAAACATCGACGCGAAGCACGGAATTAACTGCTGCCGGACCGTCGGATTTGTAATACGCGGCACCACCCCGGATCATGTAGTGGGGCTCCTTCGACTCGGCCATGACGCCTTTGCTGCCCGGGTAAAGGGCGGCCCTTGACCCCGTCCATTCAAATACATTGCCGATCAGATCGACGACACCCCAATCGTCTGGACAAGAATGCGTCCCGACCGCCTGCGGCTCGGTGTTCTCTTGATCTAGGACTGCACATTTTGGGTCGTACTTATCGCCCCAGGGATAAAGGTTTTCCTTCGCTCCGTTGCGGGCCGCGAACTCCCATTCCGCCTCTGTCGGGAGCCGATATGTCAGTCGGTCACGTTGTGAGCGCCACGCGGCAAATGCCGATATATCGTCGATGTCCACAAACCGTACGGGCATCTTCATAGCTGCAGGTAAGGGCCGATCATTCACCCAGTCCAGCGGAAACGGCCGATAGCCGGTGTCCTTGATGAACTGGTAATACTCTGCATTCGTGACCTCGGTCTTATCAATCTTGAATGGTTGGACCACAACACTATTCGCCGGCTGCTCGTTTGGTCTGCCATCGTCCCGGCCCATCTTGAATGTACCGCCCGGAATTGCCGCCAGATCAGCAGCTAACGGTGTAGGCGTCACAGCTGGCGTAGGGCTCGCATTGCCTGCTCCACCATTCGGGATACTTATAAAACCGAGCATGTACGCCGCGACGACACCCGCGATGCCGATGACCAAAACTGCCAATACTCCACTGATTCCCAAAAGTAGTCCCGTGGAGCTCTTTTTTTGAACGGGCTGCGATGGGTACAGCGAGGCTTGAGACTGCTCTATGGATACCGGAAAGCGGTTTGGGGCATAGTCCTGGACCGTCTTTGCCATGTCGGCGTGCGTCGCCGCCTGCTCCGGCGTGAGCGAGACAACGGTTTTTTGTCCTGCCGCCCCGCGATCGGTGACTATCGTAGGCTGCCCCTCGCCTTCGCGAAGCTCCGCGACGATCTCGACGGGTCGTCCGTCACAGACAACATCGCTCATCCAATCCTGAAAGCCATTGTGTGTAATGCGCAGGTGGTGATTACCGCTTTGAATCCCCTCGAGCAGCAGATCGCCGCTGGCTTGTGTCGTGCCTACAGGTACGTTGTCAACAAAGACCTGCGACTGCGGCGGACGGGTTTTGACCGTGAGCGACGACACGGGCAGCGTCCTGGCACCCAAAGAATGGGTGAAACCTCCCGGATGAATGGCGGCCGTTAGTTCATCGACAAACGCCTCGACAGAGGGGGTGCGTTCATCGGCCTTCTTCCTCAGGCTATGTGCGACCGCAAGCTCGAGTGCCGGAGCGACGTGGAGTCCTGCCTGGGCAAGGGTCGGTGCGGGATCGGTGATGTGTTTCTTCATGATCGCCGGGATCGACGAGCCCTTGAAAGGCACATCGCCAGCGATCATCTGATAGAACATCACTCCTAAACTGTAGATGTCTGCTCTAACGTCGGGCTCCTCATCAGCCCACTGCTCGGGAGCCATGTAGTACGGCGAGCCCATCAAACCTGTTGTTTGCGCCTGAATAAACGAACCTAACAGCTCCCCTGATTTGATCTTTGCGAGACCAAAGTCAAGTATCTTCACCGCCTGCGACATGCTAGGCTTGTCGCTGCAGATCATGATGTTGAGGGGCTTGAGATCACGATGGACGATACCCTGATGATGGGCCGCTCCAACCCCCGCACAGATCGCGCTCATCAGGTCGAGAGCACGTTCAGGTGAGAGTTTGCCCTCCCTTGCCAGGAGATCGTGTAGAGACTCGCCCTCTACGTACTCCATCACCAGGAACGGCATAGTCCCGTCAACAACGCCGTAATCCGTGACATTGACCACGTTCTGATGACGAATCGCAGCGGCTGCGAGAGCCTCCTGACGGAACCTCGTTACGAGCTGCGGATCGTTACCTACCAGGTCAGGAAGAATGACCTTGATCGCGAGCTGTGTTTTTAGATAAGCGTGGCGGGCTTTGTAGACGACGCCCATTCCCCCTTGGCCAAGGCGTCGGTCTATTTGGTATTTGCCCTCCAAGACCGGTTCGCCGGGGAGTGTGTGGACGATCGGCATCCCGTCGTTCGGACAGGTTACGACAGCGTCGGCGAAGCAAGTTTTACAGACCTGACATTCCTTCATAGGAACAGAGCGAACTTAACCTTTTACAGGTTTTGCGAAACCACGGCGAGTAGACGTAAAGCTCCGATTGATTTTAGTTTGTTTATATTTTGCAAGCAAGGAATTACGCGTCAGGGGCGGCGAAGGTTCCTATCCCTTAACAACAATATTCACCAGCCGTTTTGGCACGACGACCACCTTTACTACGTCTTTGCCCTCCGTGTGCTCACGGACCTTCCCGTCTGCAAACGCTAATTGCTCCAGTTCGTCGTTAGATGCATCAGGCGAGGCGAAGACACGCCCGCGCAGCTTGCCGTTGATCTGTACCGCGATCTCTATCTCGTCTTCCTTCGCAAGATCCGCCGAGTAGTCCGGGAATCGGGCGTCATTGGCAACGATGCCGTTGTCATTACCGATCAGCACCGAATAAAGCTCCTCTGCGGCATGTGGTGAAAAAGGCGTGAGCATCAGCACAAGACTGGTAAGGGCTTCCCGAATTGCGTACTTATCGTCCGTCGCAGCTGCGTCCGGCTGCACTTCAAAATCGCCAATCGTATTCACGAGCTCCATCAAAGCCGCGACAGGCGTGTTGAACTGAAGCGTTTCCAAACTGTCCATGACCCGTTTGATCGTCTGGTGCGTCTTCCTCCGCAGAGCCCTGTCGGGACCACCTGCGGCCGGTTGAACGTTACCGGAATCAGCCGCGGAGTTCGGCGGCAAGTCCGATAAGGACGTGGCTCCGAGAGCGCCCCTCCACTTATAGACCAGCCGCCAAACTCGCTGCAGGAAGCGTACTGCTCCCTCGATACCGGCTTCATTCCATACGAGCTCGTTCTCGATCGGCGCGGCAAAGAGTGTGAAGAGCCGTGCGGCGTCAGCTCCGTAAGCCTCGACCATTTCGTCTGGATCTACACCATTGCCTTTCGACTTGGACATCCGCTCGATCGCGTACTTGAGGGGCTGACCGTCCTTTGACCTGGCGGACGTAATGCGGCCTTTCCCGTCGCGTTGGACGTTAACGCTTTCGGGTGAATGATATACACGTTTGCCGAAGGCATCGTCAAAGAACGTCTCGCCGACGACCATCCCCTGTGTGAGCAGCCGGCGGAAAGGTTCATCGAAATTCACCATCTCAATATCGCGCAGCACCTTTGTCCAAAACCGGGCGTAGATCAGGTGCATCACCGCGTGATCATCGCCGCCGATGTACTGATCGACAGGGGTCCAAAACGCGGCCACAGCCGGATCGAAGGGCATTTCGTTATTGCCAGAGTCCGTGTAGCGATAGTAGTACCATGACGAATCCACGAACGTGTCCATCGTGTCGGTCTCACGACGAGCAGGTCCATCGCATTTGGGGCAGGAGGTCTCAAAGAACTCCGGAACTTTGGCCAAGGGCGATTCGCCGGTGCCGGTGAATGGTGCCGTCTCCGGCAGCTTTATTGGCAGATTCTCGTACTTCTCCGGAACCGTGCCACAATTTTGGCAGTACACAATAGGTATCGGGGAGCCCCAGAACCTCTGTCTCGAGATACCCCAGTCGCGAAGACGATAGGTCGTAGCGGGCTCGCCAAAGCCATGTGTCTCAGCGAAGCCGGCCATTTCGCGTTTAGCATCCTCGCTGGTACTGCCTGACCAGTCGCCAGAACTCGTGAGAATTCCGTATTCGGCAAATGCGTTCTCGAGCGCAGATCCGTCAGTTTCGGTACTAGGTTCCTTCGCGTCTCCGCCTCTGGGTGCTTCAATGACCTTCCTTATCGGCAAAGCAAACTTCAGTGCAAACTCAAAATCTCGCTCATCGTGAGCAGGCACAGCCATCACGGCTCCCGTCCCATACTCCATGAGAACGTAATTTGCGACCCATACCGGCAGAGCCTCCTTACTAAAGGGGTTAACCGCCTTGAGGCCGGTATCGATACCGTCCTTCTCGACCTCCTCCTCGTGATCTCTCGGCTTAGCATTCTCCGCACGAATGAAGGCGATCTTTTGCCCAACCTCGGGTGAAAAGTTGTCGATATTCGCCTGAATCACCGGGTGCTCTGCGGCGAGAACGATGGCGTTTGCACCATAGATAGTGTCGATGCGTGTCGTGAACACGCGCACCCGTCCGCGGTCTTGGCCGCCCATACTCGTCAGGCCGTCCACGATCGGACAGTAGAACATTTGATCGCCCGACGCCTCGATCTCAAAATCAACGAACGCCCCTTCAGATCGTCCGATCCAGTCGCTCTGCCGCTTGAGCACGTGGGCCGGCCAACCGGATTCGATCAGCGTCATGTCGTCGAGCAGTTGACCCGTGTACGCCGTGGTCTTGAGGAACCACTGTTCGAGTTCCTTTTTGGTAACGGGATTACCGCAACGCCAGCACAGTCCCCCGCTCGCCTGCTCGTTTGAGAGGACTGCCTGGTCATGCGGACACCAATTCACACGCGTGACCTTTTTGTAGGCTAGGTCCATCTCGTACATTTTGAGAAAGAACCACTGGTCCCATTTGTAGTATTCCGGTCTGTGCGCGAACATCTGCCGCCGCCAGTCATAGCTCAGCCCGAGACGCTTAAGCTGCCCTTGCATCGAGACGATGTTGTCCTCGGTCCATTGCCGCGGGTTTACGCCCCGCTTTACCGCGGCGTCCTCAGCGGGCTGCCCAAAGGAATCCCAACCGATCGGGTGCAGCACATTGAATCCGCGAAGCCGCTTGTACCATGCCAACGCATCTCCCGCTGAGTAGTTCCGCACGTGCCCCATGTGCAGGTTCCCGGAGGGATACGGCAGCATCTCGAGCTGGTAGAATTTGGGCTTCTCATTCGAGAGCTCAACTTCAAATGCGCCGCTCTCGGACCACTTTCGCTGCCATTTTTGCTCGATCTTTTTTGCGAAATACTTTTCGTCCATTACGTTAAAAAATATGAGTCTAGCGGATAACCTGCGGTCTATCCACGTGCTGAGGACTGAGTTTCTGAGTCGATGAGCTGTCGCCGCGTCACCGGAAGGATATTCCGTCGAGCGGCTATGTAAGGGCGAGGTTGGTCTTAACCAAAAGCATGTGACTTGATTCTACTCACAGGCAACGCAAAAGTCGAATTTTTCTTCTCCTTGAAAGTAGAATAGTGATATTCTGGATAGACCTTTTGGTAAGAGGTATTTCGAAAAAGGTTTGATGATAAATACAACATTTTCGCAGACGGCCGAAACTTGATCTTATCCCGCGTTCGACCGTCTGCCTCGAAAGGAGGCACTACGATGGTCAACCGGATCTCTACTGACACCACACGCAAGCCACAACCTCCCAGTAACCGCAATACATCCCAGCTCCGCACCGCCTCGGCAAAGACGGTTTACGTCGACGACATCATAACGTCTCTCGCCAATGCCCACGAGAACCGCCGCGCACGGCAGGTAACCGAATGGCAACGTGTAGCCGCACAGACGTTTCGAATGGCCGTTTGACTTAGTCGCGGCTGGTACATGATCTTAATTCTTGAAGAAAGCTGCTGATTTTCGGCAGTTTTTCTGCTTTAATTGACCGATACATGCAAGCGACAGCCACGGGTGAGGAAAGGGGGCTGCTCGATCACTACGAGCACGTCCGCGCTTACACAGAGCAGCTCTGTAAGCCCCTCGAGATAGAGGACTATATTCCTCAGCCCTCAGTCGACGTCTCTCCCGCAAAATGGAACATCGCTCATACGACGTGGTTCTTTGAGGAGATGATCCTCAAGAGGTCGACGCCCGGATATTGCGAGTTTGATCCACAATTCGGCTTCCTCTTTAACAGCTACTACAACTCCCTCGGCGAACGTACCTTGCGAGATCGTCGCGGAGATCTGTCGCGCCCGACGGTAAAACGCGTATTTGAATATCGAAAGCACGTTGATTCTGAGATGCGGTCGCTGCTCTCGCGTGACATGCACCCGGACCTCCGTGAGCTCGTGATCCTAGGACTCAATCACGAGCAGCAGCACCAGGAGCTTTTCATCACGGACCTGAAGTTCACATTTGCGCAAAACCCGACGTTTCCGGTTTATCGAAGTGAATTCCATCCGGAGGAGAGCCCTGAAGACTCAAGGAAGGAGTGGCTGACAAACCCGTCAGGAATATCCGAGATCGGCTACGGGGGCGACGGCTTTTGCTTTGACAACGAGCTATCGCGGCACAAGGTTTGGCTGGACGAATTTCAACTCTCAACTACCTTGGTACGGAATCGGGAATGGATCGAGTTTATGCACGCAGGATCGTACGATGACCCACTGCTGTGGCATTCCGATGGTTGGGATTGGGTCCAGCGTGAGACCGTTACAGCCCCATTATACTGGCACGGAGCCGGTGACGGCTGGAAACATTACACTCTCGCTGGACTTCGCGATCTGCCGCTTGAGGCTCCGGTTTGTCATATCTCGTGGTACGAGGCCTCGGCGTTCGCGGAATGGTCCGGAATGCGGCTGCCCACTGAGTTTGAATGGGAGGCGGCGAGTTCGCAATTCAACTGGGAATTGCGGTGGGAATGGACGGGTTCCGCATACCTCCCATATCCGGGCTTTAAAAAGCCCGGTGGTGCCGTGGGCGAGTACAACGGGAAGTTTATGATCAACCAGATGGTGCTGCGCGGAGCGTCGGTTGCAACGCCCGCGGGACACAGCCGAGCCACTTACCGCAACTTTTTCCACCCGCATCTGCGGTGGCAGTTCACGGGTCTAAGGCTCGCAAAATAATGGCGTCAATGCCCACACCCGAACTCTCGCAATTCGCTGAGGACGTCCTCGCCGGCCTATCGGCAAAGCCGAAGTACCTCTCATCCAAGTATTTTTACGACGACCATGGATCGCGGCTGTTCCAAGAGATAATGAAGCTGCCGGAGTACTACCTCACCGGCTGTGAAATGCAGATCTTTGAGAGCCAGACCAGCGCTATTCACGAAGCGTTTGCGAATGGCGACGGTAAGTTTGACCTTATCGAATTGGGAGCTGGTGACGGGACAAAGACAGCCGTGTTGATCGATCACTTTCTCGAGCAGAATGCCGATATCCGGTACTCGCCGATCGATATTTCACGCGAAGCCCTTGACGAGCTGACCACGACATTCACTACAAAGTTCCCTGGCTTGCGGATGCAGGCGCTGAATGGCGATTACTTTCAGATGCTGCGATCACTGAGAGATCTCAGCGAACGGCGCAAGGTCATACTTTTTTTGGGCTCGAACATCGGCAATTTTTCTAGACAGCAGGCGGTGTCGTTTTTTCGCTCCCTGAGAGCGGTGATGAGCGATGATGATCTCCTGTTTGTAGGTTTTGACCTGCAGAAAGACCCGCACGTGATCGCGGCTGCATACGATGATAAAGAGGGTGTAACGGCGAAGTTTAACCTCAATCTTTTGGCCCGGATCA
>JBJMGO010000016.1:0-5703 GCA_045807825.1 Pyrinomonadaceae bacterium
ACGGTCACCTTATTATGGATGAATATGCGCAGGTATTCACTGACGGAGGCAAGTCTCCACGGGATCTTCATCGTAATTGTGCTACACGCCGCCTTCTGAAACTCGATGCACCTCTGCTCGCGTGGCTTCCTCGATCTCACGTTGACGAATTCCCTCTCGGCCATCGTATGCAAAGAACTTAGGTAGGAACAACGCCGTTCCCGCGACCGCTACTATGCACGCCGCACCGCCCGTGACGAGGGCAAATTTGACGCTCGTGTACTCGGCGACAATCCCCATCTTTGCACTGCCGAGCATCGGACCTGTGAGGTAGCTTATCATCTCGATCGATGCCAGGCGTCCGCGTAGGTAATTTGGGATCGTTTGGTTCCAGATGGCACCGCGAAAGACGCCGGAGATCATGTCAAAGAAACCCGCCGAGCCGAGAAAGAACAACGCCGGCACCAGGCTCGTCGACAACCCAAACAGCAGGATGCCGACACCCCAAAGCAACGCCGCCAGGATGACCATCACTCCGTGACGTTGAACGTTCTTTGTCCAGCCGGACGTGAGGCTTGCGACCAATGCTCCCGCCGCGATCCCAGCCGGAAAGAAGCCAACGTACTCGTTGCCGTAGATCGACGCGAGTGCCGGATACAACGCCTGCGGAAAGGCAAAGAACATCGCCGCGATATCGATAAAGTACGTCCCGACAAGTTCCTGCCGCGAAAACGCGTACTTGATCCCCTTTCGGATGCCGTCGAGACTCGGCTTTTCGGCATTCTCAGGCGGCGGGACGAACCTGATCATATAAACAGCGACCAGCGATGCGGCAAAGGTAACAAGGTCGATGGAATATGCGACAACAGGACTCAGCTCCGTCGCGATGATCCCGGCGACGGCCGGTCCGATGATCATTCCGATCGAGAACCGCATCGAATTCAATGCCATCACGGCTGCCATCATCTCCGCCGGAATCACCTTTTGAATAAAGCTCTCAAACGCGGGTCGCTGCAGTGCCGCAAGTCCGGCGTGGAGTGCTATGACAATGAACAAAGCCGAGATCAGCGGCGTCGGGAGCAACGCGTTCACAACGAGCATCGCCGTCAGGCATGTCTGACCGATCTCCGTGAGCCGAAGCAGCTTTCGCTTGTCGAGGTAATCGGCAAGAGCTCCGCCCAAAAAGGCGAGGCAAAACATCGGGACAAATTCCGCGAGCGAGATGTACCCAACCATCGCAGACGAATGCGTAAGCTGGTACATCTGCCACGGCACGACGATGAACGTCATCATCGACCCAAAGAACGACACAAGCTGCCCAAAAAAGAGCAGCCGGTAATCGCGTGACGCCTTGAGCGGTGAGAGATCGATGAGCATGAGTGGTTGACCTTAGGGCTTCACGTACTCGGTCCAATTAAAGAGGATCGTGGCGTAGGCGTTCGCAAGGATCGAGAAGCCGATGAGTGCCCATTCAACCTTTGTGACTGTTTTCTTTGCAGACTCGAGCAACAGCAGGAACATCCAGGGCAGCAGCACCATGGCGTAACGATATGCGAACTGCCAGCCACCGGAATTCCCGTGCATCCAGAGCGTGAGCGTGAGCAATGCGACCGAGATCCACGACGCGAGTTTCAGAGCACCGTCCTTCGCACCCACACGCAGGATCAGGAGCAGAAAGGGACTGCTCAAGAGTATCGAGTCTGAGAAGCCATCAGGAATGAGATAAGGGAAGCTAGACTTCCAGTTCCACGGCTTGAGCAGCATCTCGTACGCCTGCCGCGGGATATAATTAACGGAGAAGATCCCATCCTTGTACCAGGGCTCCTGAAGTACTCCCGGGATCCTCGCGTAACCAAAATCAGTAAAGGAGTGGAAGCGAACGTAGTTGTAGATGAGCGTCGCCACCCCAAGCACGAAAGGCACGGCGCAGAATAATGCAGTTGTGCCGCTCACAACCCTAAGGCGTCGAGACGGAACGTCGTCTATCGTCTTCTCCTCCATCTCAGCGCGTTTATGCTTCTTCGTGTCTTTTCTCGGTCTCTCTGCGTCTCGGCGGTTAACTTCTCGTTCGTCCCTGTTCAGGAGATACAGCAACACCGGTGCCGTCAGCAGGCACTCGGTCCTATTCCCAAACGCCATGGCAAAGAAGATCCCGGCAAGCAGCGGCCGCCGATCAAAGACCGTGAAGTAGATAGCGCCGAGTTCACCCAGCATCGCAAAACCCAGGGCGAGCTGCCACGCACCGTCGAATGTCAGATTCGTCCAGGTGAATGTTCCAAACAGGATAGCGACGGAATACAGGACACGTTTTGTGTTGTCTATCTCGTATCGCTCCGCGATCCGAAGGCAAAACCAGCAGCTTGCACCTGCGAGTAACGCTGCAATGAATGCACCAGGCATTTCTGTGATGACGCCGAGTACCCTCAACAATGCAAAGGGCGTCATCGACAGCACCGCACCGAGCGGGAAGACCGAATAGTAGTACCCCTCAAAGGGCACGAACTCATTCAGATACCCCGGCTGTGCCAGATTGAACGCAATTCTGCCATGCAGCATGTTCGCCGCGACGCGAAATGTGTAGTCGTAATAGCTTTGGGGTTTTGGATTCGAGAAGTAGTAGATAACTCCGCTCACCACCGAGATAGCGAGCACGAGCCGATTGCCCAAATGACTGGTAGTCCTCTGTCCCTCAGCCGCCTTCCTTCTGATCATGCGGCGTGGATCTTTAACTTAAACTCATCGTTTGCGATATAGATCTCCGGCTTGCGATCGGAGAACCGCGTGGATTGCGTGAGGATCATCGGGAGCCCGCCGTGCGGGGCATTGATGCCATATTCACGGCGTGTAAAGATCGCCGCAAGCTGCGGATTTAGACGTTGTGTAATGCCATAACGGATCGCACGATATGCCGGTGGCGAAAAGCCGATCGTACGCCGCGGGTTGATGAACTCGATCGCTGAGTCGTAAATATTAATCCGCGTTCGAATGTCCCTTAGAGCGAGATCGCGATGAACAAGAGCGTTGATGATGGCCTCTGAGACAGAGTAGAAGTGATAATTGCCGCGAGGCTTTGCTACCTCGTCGCCGACGAGCGAGAGCTTGCGTTTAGGTTTGTCCTTGCCGAGGTCGGCGTATCGCTGGATGAAATCCAATATGCCCTCGTACTGCGAGAGAAGATTGCCTTTCACCTCGACCGCCTCGATAAGCTGTGCGGTACCGTTATCGCCCGAGAAACGTGCAACCGTCACGTTAGACCTTGGCAGCAGCTCGGCGACCTTCTCGTTCTTGCCAAAGAGCAGCACGGCAGCCACGGTTGGGAAGAATTCGTCCGTGCTGCCTACGGCGAGCATCAGGTCCTTTCGCAGGAAATCACTGGTTTGATAAAGACTCGTGTTCGGAGCCTCGGTCGCAAAGCCGCTTGCAAAACTCCACAGCAGAGCGTCGTCAAAGTCCTCCTCGTGGACGTTTTGCATCGGGATGTTCTCAAAACCGAGTGGCCTTATCTCGTCGAGCCATGCGGAGAGCTCGGCACGAGACGCTTCCCTCTTTTCGGCACCGAATCGAAGATAAAATCTTCCGTCCCGCGTCCTGTAGGGACGTTTCTTGCCGATCACATCTAGTGCGACGATGCGTTTGCCTGAATCGAACGCTATCGTGTCGATCACCGGCACTATCGACGGCACGATCTCCTCGCGGCATATCCTCGATAACTCCTCCTGCACCCATTCGGGATTAGAAACGCCCTCGATGCGAAGCTGGTCGTTAACGCCGAATATCACCGTGCCGCCGTCCGTATTAGCGAGAGCGACCACCTCCTGGGCGATACGCTCGGAGTTGGAGAGTTTTACTTTTAGCTCTAGGTGAGTGTCCTCGCCACCACGAATGAGCCTCAAAAGCTCGGTCCGGGTGGTCGACTGCAGCGGCTGGTTTACAAGATATTCTTGAAAGGAATCGGGTGAGTCAACGCGTGGGCTGTGTCGGAATCTTCTTCTCGGCATCGCGACCTCAATTGACAATCCAGAACCATCTCTAATTGTCCATTGTCACTTGTCCATTGTCCACTGATTCGTACGTCCTGATCTCTAACAGATGATGGCTTGGGTCAAAGAAGTAAATGGTCGGGCCCATCCCGCGTGCACCTGAGTCGCTGCCGGGACCGTGGTTTGAACCTACGGTGTCGAACGCATCCCCATATGGGATGCCGCGTTCTTTTAGTCCGTCAAACACCGTGTCGAATTCCGCTCTATCGAGTGCAAAAGCATAATGCTCGTTGCCCTTCGTGCCCCACGGAGCGACCTGTATAGTGAACCCATCGCTCACCCGCAAAACCGTGAACGGCCCGTCCTTACCTTCGTCGGTAAACCCGAGCACCTCCGTATAAAACGCCACCGTCTCGCCCAGGTCGTTAACGTTCAGAATGATGTGATCGATGGTCCGCATCTGGGGTATTAGAGCAGGTATTTACATCTCGTTTCAATAGGAATATAAATGCCTGGCGCGGAAGCCGTAATACGCACTCACAAAGCACCTGAGAGGGATCACAAACCGTCTTAAGCGCTCACCAACGATCTATAAGCGCTCACCAGCGATCTATAAGCGCTCACAACCTCCTTATGAGCAATCACAAGGGAACTCCGAGCGCTCACAACTCATCTATCAGCGCTAACAAGGCATCAACCCGCGCTCACAACTCATCTAGCCTGTCGCTACTGAGTGCTGACCGCAGATTGCTGAGGACTGATCGGTTCCCGCTTGCTCCTGATCGCCATAAATGCTGAGCGGTTTGAGGCGATAAGTTTGATCCAGGCCCACTTACCGATCTGCGGGAAGTAGATCCCGCGAAAGAAGAGCCTCATTATGAGGTGAATGAGCCGCACGTGTGTAGGTTTACCGCTTAGCGATTCGACGACCTCGAGGTTCCTCTCGGGGCTGTACGAGCGCTCCCACGCTAGGCGAGTCTCGATCTGTGCCTCGTCGCTCGACATCTTGATCGGGTCGTGGGCCATCATGTAAGGCGTCCATCTTAGCCAGTGTTTTTCACGACGTAGTCGTCCGCTGTCTTTGAGGCGCGTGTATAGGGGCGTCCCTGGAAATGGCGTCAGCATACCAAATACCGGCAGCCCGGGAGCCCACTCCTCGATCTGATCGACGGTCCTCGTGGCGACGCCCTCGGTATCGTTGTCCATTCCAAAAATAAAGGAAGTGACGGCGTAGATATTTCGTCTTTGCAGCGACTCCAAAACGGCCGGATAATTCTCCGGACGTGAGAAGGTCTTATTTACGTCGGCCATATTAGTCGGGTCGATCGATTCCATACCGATAAATACCCAACGCGCGCCGGCTTCTTTGAGAAGATCTATAAGCTCCTCGTCACCAAGGAGATTAGCGCTGATCTGCGAGCAGAACGGCAACTGTGCGTCCGCGGCGATGATGTCGTGGAGCAGGCTTTTCAAACGCTTTTTGTTGATTGCGAGGTTGTCATCGATAAAGAAGACCGCGATCTTCCCCTTCTCACGCCGTGCACGTTCCTTGAGGCGAAGAAGCTCCTCGACCACGCTCTCGTTGGTTCGGAAGCGGATCGAGTCACCAAAAAATCCGGTCACCGTGCAAAACTCGCAGCCATATGGACAGCCGCGGCCTGTCTCGATCGGCACGACAAAAAATTTTCCCCAACCATCCTGTAATCGAGACATCAGCGGGCGAAATATTTTAGGGATCAGCGAG
>JBJMGO010000017.1:0-4817 GCA_045807825.1 Pyrinomonadaceae bacterium
AGGGAAAACGGACGTGCCAGCAGCGCTAAGTGGCTCGTATCCCGATGAACTCAAAATTCTGCTCGCTCACAATCCCATAATCTTTCGCGAGGCATGGCGCCACGGCGTCGATCTCACACTCTCGGGCCACACCCACGGCGGCCAAATAAAACTGCGCCCCGAGGAAAAGCGCCTTCTCCCCCGTCGCAAACGCAAAGCCGGGCTTCACCACCGTTACCGCTCGCAGCTTTACATCACCCGCGGTATCGGAACCGTCGTGGTGCCGATGCGCTACCAGTGTCCGCCGGAGATAACCTTGCTCGAACTGAGGTGCGAGAAGTAAATGCCTTCTTCGCCGGCAAAACAGCCGCCATCCGATAAGGTCTTCACCTGGGCGAATCTCCTCACATTTTTGCGCATCGGTCTGATCCCATTTTTCGCGATAGCGCTCGTCTATCAGCACATGGGTCTCGCGTTGCTGCTTTTCGCGATCGCCGGCATCTCTGACGGAATAGACGGCACTGTCGCCCGCCTGCTCAAGCAAGAATCCGAGCTTGGCACGGTCATCGACCCGATCGCCGACAAGCTCCTCATGACGACCGCCTTCATCATGGTCAGCCTGCCGTCCGTCATGGGAACCGCACGTCATCTCCCTGTGCCGTTTTGGGTCACCGCGACAGTCATCGGACGCGATGTCGCGATCGTGTGCGTTGCGGCCTCGATCACGCTGATGACGGGATTTCGCGGGTTCCAACCGTCATGGCTCGGCAAGGCCAGCACATTCGTCCAGGTCGTCGGCGTGCTCCTCGTACTCATCGCTGCGGTGTGGCCGTTGAATAATGGTCTCTTTTTGCCCGCGACGTACTTCGTGGTCGCCGCATTCGCGATCCTGTCCGGTGTGCACTACATCTACCACGTCGCCACGCTCATGAAAGCCGCCGACAAACCTGACTCGACACCTGCCTGACGCTCACCGAGTGCTAAAATCCTCCTTTGCACATGCCGAGCTCCATCCAACCCATTCTAGACAAAGCCGTCGCGGGCGAACGCCTCACCGCCCACGACTGCACCGCCCTTCTCGAATCACGTGACATCGCCCGCATCGGCGCAGCCGCCGACGAGATCCGACAGCGCAAGAACGACCCGTCACTCGTCACCTACGTCATTGACCGCAACATCAACTACACGAACGTCTGCAACGTCGTCTGCACCTTCTGCGCCTTCTACCGCAGGCCCGGCAAGCCGGACACCTACGTGCATTCGATCGACGAGATCTGCCGGCGAATTGACGAGACGATCGCCCTCGGCGGCACCGGCGTGCTGATGCAGGGCGGCCTTCATCCGGATTTCAACATTGAGTGGTACGAGGAGCTACTCAGCACGCTGCACGCAAAGTACCCCCGCTTCCAGCTCCACTGCTTTTCGCCGCCCGAGATCCACAACATCCACCTGATCTCAGGTCTCGATTACGAAACGATAATGCGGCGCCTCAAAGCCGCGGGATTGAATTCACTCCCCGGCGGCGGCGGCGAGATCCTCGATGACGAGGTCCGAAAGCGCGTCTCCACCAAGTGCAACACGCAAGAATGGCTCGACGTAATGCGTGCGGTTCACAACGTCGGTCTGATCTCGACGGCGACTATGATGTTCGGGATCGGCGACCGAGTAGAGCACCGCGTGCGGCACCTGCAAAGAGTCCGCGACGTCCAGGACGAGTCGTTGGCAGCAAAGACAAAAGATCCCAAACACGGCGAATTCACCGCCTTCATCCCCTGGACGTTCCAACGCGAAAACACCGCCCTCGGCCGCAAGATCACGGAGGAGCCGACCGGGATCGATTACCTGCAGATGCTCGCGGTGTCGCGGCTCTTTCTCGACAACATTCAGCACATCCAGGCGTCGTGGCTGACGCAGGGATTGAAGCTCGGTCAGACCGCGCTACGCTTCGGAGCCGACGACATGGGCTCGATCATGATCGAGGAGAATGTCGTCTCCGCAGCGGGCGCGTCCACCTGCGCCAACGAGGCCGAGCTCCGCTACCAGATCCGCGAAGCCGGTTACCGCCCACAACAACGCGACATCCTCTACAACTACGTCAACCGCGACAACGCCGCCGATCTCGACACGTCCACCTCAACTCCGCTTAAAAAACTAAGCGTCGCCTTTGCGGACTAAAGGTTGTTTTCGTGACAACTTGACAAGAATGCTATGCTTAAGTCATGAAGAGTCTTCCGGTCGGCGAATTCAAAGCTCAGCTTTCTGACGTTCTCGACCAGGTGCAGCAGGGCGAGTCGTTCGAGGTGACATACGGCAAAAACAAAAAGCCAGTAGCACGCCTGATACCCATTGAGCCCCGCAAGCCAAAGAAAAAGCGCAAACTTGGTGTACTCGAAGGCAAGGTGAAGTTCGTATTCGCTGATAACTTTAAGATGACCGAGGAGGAATTCCTCAACGGTAAATGAAATTCCTCATCGATACCCATGTCCTCATCTGGATACTAACGGACACACGTAAGTTATCGGCTAGAACCCGCAGTCTCCTTGAGGATTACAGAAACCAATTCAGCGTTAGCGCCGTCACTTTTTGGGAGATGGCGATCAAGATCCGGACCGGTCGACTTGCACCGGTTGGAAAGTGGGATACAGCCATTCCCTACGTCGAGCAATTAGGTTTCCAGACAATTCCGCTGCTTCCAGAGGAGGCGGCGACCGTCGGGCGGCTAACGGAAGAAACGCACTTTGACCCTTTCGACCGAATGCTCATTTGGCAGGCGATCACTCGTGGGTTAACGTTGATCAGCCGCGATCAACAATTTGAGCGTTTCAAAAAGGACGGCCTCAAGCTGCTTTGGGATTGATAAATATCGGCACCGAATGTGATGAAAATAGTCTACCTTTTCGACGTCGACAACACGCTGCTCGACAACGACCGCGTCACGCGCGATCTTAAGGCATTTCTCCACCGCGAGGTCGGCGACGAACGCGCCGACACCTACTGGCGGCTGTTTGAGGAGCTCCGCAGCCAACTCGGATATGCCGATTACCTGGGTGCTCTCCAGCGCTATCGAGGCGAGCATCCGTACGAGTCGCACCTGCTCACGGTCTCGACGTACCTCGTAAACTATCCATTCGCCAATCGCCTCTTCCCGAATTCACTCGACGTTATCGAAGCGTGCTGTAAAAAAGGACAGGTGGTGATCCTCACCGACGGCGATGTCGTCTTTCAGCCGCGCAAGATCGAGCGTTCCGGTTTGCTGGAGGCTGTCGAGGGCAAGGTCCTCATATACATCCACAAAGAGCACGAGCTCCACGATGTCGAGCGCCGCTACCCCGCCGACCGCTACGTCCTCATCGACGACAAGCTCCGCATCCTCACCGCCGTCAAAAAAGCCTGGGGCGATCGCGTCACCACCGTCTTCCCCCGCCAGGGCCACTACGCCCTCGACGAGGAAGCAAACTCCAAATTCCCCGCCGCCGATCACACTATAGAACGCATCGGCGATCTGCTCGATCTACCTGTCTAGGCCCGGAAGGCGACGGAATTAAAACTCGAGATCAAGCGAGAATCGAAACTGCCGAGGGGCACCAAAAAGTGTCGCGGAATGGAATGAGAGTAGCGGCGTCAAGTTTGACCCATAGTAAGGGTTGAGCGATGCCGCGGTCGGGTGATTGAACAGGTTAAAGAACTCGAACGCGAAATCGAGCTTTGAGCCTTCGCGAATAGGAATGTACTTCACTATTCGAATGTCGGTGTTAAAGGATCGCGGCGTCGTGAGCACGTTTCTCGCAAAGCCTAGTGGGCGGGAATTCACCGGAAATGCTCCGTTGTGCTCATCATCGAGTCCCGTCAGCGGGTTGGTCGGCCTGCCGCTACTGAGCGTGATGATAGGGGCGACCTCGATGTTGCTGAGCACTGCGTCGATGAGGCTGTCCTTACTCTTTGCTTTCGTCTTATCTTCCTCGTCACCAAACGGCAGGTCGAATACTCCGCTTAGGACTAAACGGTGCCGGACATCGAGCAGCGAGCGTGATCTCTCAGCCGCAATATTGAATGGGTTTGTCGGCTGCTCAAAAAAATCCGATGCGTCATCGGCAGCCTTTGCGAGCGTGTACGACGCAAGGGCGACAACCTCCTTGCTGAATCGCCGATTGACCGACAAACTCAGACCGCGATAGTTCGATCGGGACGAGTTCTCCAGTTGGAAAATACCGTCGAATCGAGGATCCGAGCGGCCCGGTCCAAAAACCGGTCGACCGATCTCCTGCGGCGTTGGGTTAGCAAATCCGAGTGATGCGGCATTTGCAGCGGTCAGGAAAACGGGCGGCAGCAGGTTGACGTTGCGCGTTCGCGGCAGATCGATGCCGCGAGTAAAGAGAAACTCGGCCTTCAAGGTCGTATCGGCCGCAATGAGCCGTTCAACCCCGACCGATGCCTGCACGCTGTGTGGGGTATGAAATGGACTTGCGGCTTTATAGATCGACGGAGCAATACCCGTCAGCGGTACGGCAACACGCCCACCCCCATTCGCATTAAAGATGGCGGAGGCCGTCGCATCATAAGCGATCTGCTCAAACGCCGCTGCTCCGTTCTTTTGAATTGCATCGTTGAGAAACGCGAGCGGCAGGCGATCGTAAAACAAGCCAAAGGCACCGCGCACTACCCACGCCGTCGACGGACTCCAGGCGAAGCCGAGACGCGGACCAACATTGTTGCCGTCGGTTCGGAACTGCGATGGTGTCTTCGCGACGTCATAACGCAGGCCCAGGTTAAGCGTGAGTTGTTGAGTTGGGTGCCAACGATCCTGCACGAATGCACCAAATCTTGTCACTCCAAACTGC
>JBJMGO010000018.1:0-11966 GCA_045807825.1 Pyrinomonadaceae bacterium
ATTTTGCAACGGAGCTCCACGAGCTTTCTAGAACGCCTTAAACGAACCGGGTCAGGCACTGCGATTCTCTAACGATTCGCCGCCGCGAGGCGGCTTTTTTAGTTTTGGGGCAGTAAATACAAGAGAATGGTGGATAGTGGACGGTTGAAAGTGGACAGTGAGAACGCCTTCATCAACTGCACGGATGCCTTCATCAACTGCACGAAGGGCTTCAGTAACTACGCGAACGGCGTCATCAACCGAAGGGCTAAAGTAGGCGAGTGTCAGATGTAGCGACGCAGGACTTACAGCCTTTGTGGGTGACACGCCCGCGTCGCGTCTCAGGCATCCCTGCCCCCCGGCCGGAACCACCTTTCGCCGCCTACCCACCAAACCGCTGCGTGCTGGTTAGCGAGGTAAGCTCTGCCGCAAATCTACCTTCTAAGGCTTGAGAAATCCTTGAGAGCAGCCACCAAAACTTCGCTCGAGGGAAACTTGAGTTGGTTCTCCGCATAGTTCCCGGATCTTTCCTAGTCTGTTTCGTTTACATCGAAGGGTCGCAGTAATGCGGCATCGATGCTATTTGTTTCCATGACTTTCATAAGTGGCCAAGCCTCGTGGAAAGGAGTATGGTTCAGACACGCTCGTGAAGAGAGAAAGATCGTGGAGGACCGCGCGTAATATGGGAATTCGATCATTACCGGTGTTGGGAATCGCATTGATGATCGTCTGCGTCCCAAAAGTCTTTGCTTCTACGTTCACCGTGAACCAGTCCGGCGATGCAGGTGATCTGACGTGCGATGCGACGTGCACTTTGCGTGATGCTGTGCAGGCCGCTAATGCCTCGCCGTCCGGTGACACAATTCTCTTTGTGCCAAATGTGTCGACCGTGGTTCTCACGTCCGAGATCGTCATCGCTAATAATGGGTCGCTCACCATCACAGGAGCCGGCGCTGACACGCAGGTGATCGACGGCGGGTCGGGAACAAACAGGATCTTTTGGATAAATCCTAACGCCGTCGTGGCGATCACTGATGTAACGCTTACCGGGGGCAACGGTACCGGGGGGACGTTTCATAAAGACGGCGGGGCCGTGTATTCCAACTCCGCTTCACTGACGCTCGACCGCGTCTATGTTGCAGGCAACTCTTCGGATAATTGGGGCGGCGGAGTCGCCATAGAGGGTGGGTCGAATAACCGGATACTCAATTCTACGATCGCTCAAAACTCGGCCGTTAGCGCCTGTGGGGGTTTCTACAGCACCGGCCCGGTGACGGTCGTGAACTCTATCATTTCCGGTAACTCCACGACGTTCGCCGGGGGCGGCGGGCTCTGCAATTTTTCGACGATGGTCCTGCGTAATGTCACAGTAACGGGAAACGTATCGCCGAATCCAGGGGGCATCTCGCAACAGTCCGGTAACCTGAATTTGGGGAATACGATCGTTGCCGGTAACACGTCGACCAACAATCAGCAGCACGAGATCTACGTTGCCAGCGCCGGTGGAGTGACCTCCGCTGGTAATAACCTTATAGGCAGCTCGGCGGGCCGCTCAACAAACACCTTCAATGCGATCGCGTATCAGGGCACGGACTTGCGAGACGTTTCTCCGCAGTTCATCAATATCGGCTACTATGGCGGTAAAACTCCGACGGTGCCGTTACAGTACGGGTCTCCCGCTCGTGATACCGGCTCTAACGCGCTGGCGATCGATCCATCCAACGGCAACGCCGCTATAACATCGGACGAACGCGGCCCCGGATTCGCCCGCTCGGTCAATGCCACTGGTGGCGCGGCGCGCGTCGACATAGGAGCTTTTGAGATCCAGGACGTCCGGTATTACGTCACGCAGTATTTTGTAACGCTGCCCGCAGGTGCCTGTGATGACGCCTGCTACCTTCGTGAGGCAATAACGGCTGTGCCGGCGGGCGGAATCGTCGATTTTGACGGGTTTTCTCACCAGCCGCGCCGATCGATGTCGGAAGTAGCGAGATCGTCGTTAATAAAAGCATGACGATCGCCGGATACGGCGCGGACAAAGTGGTTATTACTGGAAATAACACCTCACGGATCTTTTCAACAACCGTGTCTGCCGTCGTCAGTATAAAGGGGGTGACTCTGACAGGGGGCAACGGTGCGGGAGCTGCGTCTACCGGCTTCGGAGGAGCCATCCTAGCCGCAAATGACCTAACATTGGATGGTGTTCAAGTCACTGGAAACAACGTCCCTCAGAATGGCGGCGGCGTTTATTTCTTTGGGGGCTCCAGCCATCGTATTCATAACTCCACATTTTCGTCGAACAGCGCGAACGGATGCGGGGCTTTTGAGAATGACAGCGTCCTCACGATCGCGAATACGACTATTTCCGACAACACGGCGTGGGGACAAGGCGGCGGGCTTTGTAACTTTGGAAATCTCACGATCCGTAATGCGACCATTGCGGGCAACACGGCGGCGACCGGCGGCGGTATCTTTCAGTCCGTCAACTTTCTAAATCTGGGCAATACATTGATCGCCGCGAATACTGCGGCCAGTAACAACCCTCCTGACATCCATTACAATTCGGGATCTCTTCTTACGGCAGGAAGTAATCTGATCGGCGTCAACACGTCAGTCGGCGCGCAGTTTCCGGTCGGCAACCCTAATGGCTTTGGCGACTGGGTGGGCGATCAGATAACTCCGCTGAACCCAATGCTCTCTGCCCTCGGGAGTAACGGCGGCACGACTCGGACTCGATCGCTCCTCTCCGGCAGCCCCGCGATAGATAAGGGCGACAATGCTAAGGCCGTCGACCCTTTTGACGGGAGTCCGTTAAGTACGGATCAGCGCGGGTTCCAGCGGATTGTCGGCGGGTTGTCTCAGCCGCCGCTGGTTGATATCGGAGCCTACGAATTTGTACCGGCGTTCGCCCCAACCGCGGCCGAGGTTTCAGTATCCGGACGAGTTTCGACATCTGCAGGTTACGGTATATCGAGAGCGAGGGTGATTTTGACCGATGCCAATGGCATGGTCAGAACTTCACTCACGAACGCGTTCGGGTTTTTCTCACTGCGCGGGATCCGTGCAGGCTCGGTGGGCATTATAGAGATATCGAGCAAACGCTATACTTTCCGGCCACGGCTAGTTGCGATCGATGATGCGCTTACCGGTCTGGATTTCGTGGCCGACAAGTGAACTCCGTTGGTATAAAACGAGAGTCGACCGGTACGTTCGCGATCGGGACACTTTTGGAGGCGGATCGGCGTTACATCGCGACTCGTTGTAGACGCCTCGTCGCGCAGGCGGCTCTGTACATATAAAACTGACGGGGTCCTGCGGTAGTGCGATCCGGAGACAACAGAGACCTGGCCGAGCCGGGCTTTTATAGAAGGCTTTTTCTAAAACGCCTGCGAGAAGCGGAAGTGGATGTGGTTCTTGGGAAGGATGTATGTCGCGGGTGGCCCAAATTGCTGGGGAATAAGGAAGCGCGGCGGATTTAGGACGTGGGCAAAATCAATGCCGAATTCACCGCCGACGGGTGTCTTGATGCGGAGGCCGAGACCGAAGGTGTGCGTCCAGCGGGCGGTCTCATTCGTCAAGTTGATGTCTCCCGCGGGAGCGGTCGCGGGTTTAAAGATATCCCGCGCACGGCGAAAGACATTGCCGCCGTCATAGAACGGCACGACACGCAGGGCGTTGCTGAGAGGGATCCTGCCCTCGAGATTCACGACCGCAAGCCCGTTGCCGCCGACAGGGACGGTAAATGGATTCAGAAAGACCGGCTCGCCCTTGCTGTTGTGAAACACGCCGGTCGGGAGGATCACGACCCGCGGCCCGGCCTCCTCGAACGCAAATCCTCGGAGGTCATTCGCACCACCCGCAAAAAATCGCTCGCTGATCGGCAGGATGCCGTTCAGGAATGGGAATTGTGAATTCGTATACCGGTCTGCGTTTGAAAAGACGCTGCCCGCTCCGATGAGCACGCGAGTCGCGAGCGTGAGCCGCGGGATGCGCGGCGGCGAATAGTAAAAGTTGTAGCTCGCCTGCACTTTTTGAAACCCGACATTCGCGCCCAGGAACGGTAGGCTGATCGAGTAGTCGATAGTCACGTATTGGCCGTTCGTCGGGTCTGACGCATTGTAGCGGCAAGGGTCGCCTGGGTCGCCCTTTGCGATCGTGTCGAGCACCGTGTACTTGGTCGCGCAATTTCGCCGGGTATCGCGAACAAAGGTCGTCGAGAAACCGGAGATGATCGTGTGCTTGTCGGGCTCGAGCAGGTCTTTGATCAGCAGCGACTCGATGTGCCCGAGACGCACGTCCTCAAATCTCGCACGCACGAATATGATCGAGCGGCTCTTGCGGCTCAATGTACGACTGGTCTCGGCGGTGAACTGAACGCGATCGATCGACGGGTCCGGGACCTTTTGCCCGAACTCATCGATCGGGTTGCCTTTAGGGTCGAGCCGCTGAACGATCCCCATCGTTCCCTTATCAAACGCCGAGCGAAAGAACCGCGTGACCGTCGTGTCCCGCTGGTACATCAGCGAGAGCGTGAGTGCGGAGAAACGCTTCGGCCCGTCGTGCATGAACCTTGGATCGACAAAATCGAATTGCACGAGCTGCTGACGCTGCGAGAACTGGAACCTCGTTCCGCCCTGCCACAGATTGCGGAAAAGGTTTGAGTAGCGGATGTCGACAAAGGCGTTTAGCCCCACATCCGTCGAATACCCGCCGCCGTAGGTGAGCACCCGCGACTTTTGCTCCTCGACGCTGACGATGACGTCCGTCTTTCGCGTCCCGTCCGGATTGTCGCCGGCGGGACGCGGCGTGATATCCACGCGTGAGAACGCATCGGACCCGTATAGATTCTGCTCGCTTGTGTACACGTCCGTCGCCTTGAGAAGCTCGCCCGGCTCGAGCACGACCGCCTTTTGGATCGCCGCGGCCTTGGTGTCCTCGTTACCGGTTACGAGAACGCGATCGATGACAACCTTTTTGCCCTCGTGCTCGACACGAAAAACGACCTTTGCGTGGTGCTCGGTATTAGGATCAGGTGTCGCGGCTTCGACCGTCGAGGGAACTACGCGGGCGTCGTAGTAGCCGTGGTCAGCGTAGTACTTAGTGAGCGTCTGCGCGGCGTTGCGGTTGCGGGCCTGAGAATAATTTCGCCCCGCGATCTGCGCCGGGAGCTGGGCCATCAGCTCCGCCGTCGGAATAGCAGTGTTGCCCGTGATGCCGACGTCGGTGACGACCGTCGGCGGGCCTTCCTCGACCTGAAACGTCACAATGAGGTCTTCGCCATTCGGCGCCACGCCCTGCACGGCGTGCACGGTCGCATTCCGATAGCCGAGACCGGCCATGAGCGATTTGACGGTTTGCTCGTCCTCGGAGAGGATGTTTTGGCTCGTGTAACCGCGGCCGTAGCCGAGTATCGGGATCATACCGAGAGCACTCGCCTCCTGAGTGCCGAGAACGCTCTGCACCTCAGTGATGGGCAGCTTGTCCGTACCGCGGATCCGGATCTCGGTCAGCTTGAGACGGCGATTGAGATCCACGTCATAACGGATCTCGACCTTGCTTCCCGAGAGGTCCTGGCTCGACAGCATCGAGCAGAGGAATTCGGTCTTGTTTGCGATCGGTGCATTTTCTGCGTCCGCGATCGGAGGCGTTGCCGAGCAGACGGGCGTGACATTCGCAAAGAAGTAGCCCTGCTCCTGATAGTGATTCTCGAGCCGCCTTTCGCCCTCAACGATCCCGGCGTAGTCAAGCGTGCCATCGCGAAGCACGGGGATCAGCGTCTGGTCCGTGATCTTCGCAGTTTTTCCAGCTGTGTCGGTGACGACCTCAACAGTGGGTCCGACCTTTCCGGTGAAGGCAACGCTCACAGTGTTTGCGTCGGAGTCGTAAACGACCTTCGGTTCGTCGAGCTCCGGTGCGACGAACTTCTCATTTCGCAAGATCGTGCGGATCTTTGTTTGGTCAGCAGTGAGGCGGTCCTTCGAATAGAGACCGCCCTCCTTGAGTTTGAGCGCATTCAGATCGATGGGTTTTGCAGATCCCGTGATGTTGGCAGTCACACTCGAGACATGCGCTGGCTCGTTTGGCGTGATGTGAAAGGTGACGCCGACGTCATTCTGAAACTCGAGCGGCTTACGTTCATATGTAACCGCACTCTTGTAGTAGCCATGCTCCCGCATGTAGTCGAGTATCTGATCGGAGCTCGACTTGAGCGACTGCTCAGTGATCACGCTGCCCGGCGTAACGATATTCAGTTTAAAGAGCAGGTCGTCCTCGGTGACCTTGTCACCTGTTTCGGGGCCGATCACGACACTGACCTTTTGTGCCTGGAGCTTTCGCTTTACATCAAAATTGAGATCTACGCCGCCCGTCGAATTTGGGTTTGCACTGACCGTGATCGTGTCAACCCTCTTGGTGTTGTAGAGGGCCTCGATCGCGTCGCGGATCTTCGGACTCGAATACATGTCGCCGACGGCCTCGCGGGCGATCAGGCGATATTCCTCGATTGCCTGCATGTCCGTTTGCGTCCCGCCGGAGAGTGTGACGGTGAGGTTGGTGATCGGCCTTTTGTCGTACTGAGCTTGTGCCGCGGCGGCCATTGCAAATATCAGCAGGCACAGAAACGTAAAAAAGGGCCGGAGCCTCTTTATCCATAGTGTCTGCCTGTGCTTGCTCGCCGTCATCCCTTCTAGAACCGTCTCTTAAACGAAACCTCAAAACTAAAGTTGTCACGATTACGAGTAATGTTCGCGAGAGGCCGCTGCTCATAGCGTGCAACGAGCGAGATCTTATTCGAGACGCGATATTCGAAAGAGAGGACCTGATTCTGGTCCTGTGAGAGGTTCGTCGAGTACGTGACGCGAAGATTGTTGTTGATCTGGCGTCCGACGGTAAGCCGCGCGGTCGCGCTATTCGTTTGCCCTGCGATAAGAGGATCGATCTCAAAGACATTGAGCCCAAAGAGCTTGTCCGTCGCCTTCCGCACAGGGTTGTTGATGATGGCATCGGTCAGGACCTCAGCGGCCGTGTTGAGGCCGCCCTGAGCGAGCGTCGGAATGCCGCCGGCGGAATTCGTCAGATTCCCCGTCGTGATGAGTGACACGACGTCAGCCTGCGGGAGAGCGGGATTTGACCGCATTGTCGCATTTAGCTGCTCAGAATCGCGAAGCGGACCGTCTAAATTTATAAATATCTGGTACCCCCCGATCTCAGTCTCTGCCTGCAGATTGATCACAGGATCGATCTCGGTGTCCGGAGGGAATTCAAGAACGCCACGCTGCACCTCATAGCGGTCCTTTCGGAAAAATATCGTCCCGCTATTCGCAGTTATACGTCCGGCGAGACGCGGATTGTCGGCATCACCGGTGAGCTGGAGTGAGACCGAGGCTGTGAGGTCGGCGATGTTGTTACGGACGACTAGAGCGTCTCGGCCCTCGATCGTGAGGTCAAATCGCGGCGGCAGCATAGAACCGCCGCTCGAGCTCGACAGCACCGCCTCTCGACGTGAGGTGAGCAGATTCGAGAGATCGATATCTTTTGAATACAGACTGCGGCGGGCGAGCACTCGGCCGGAGATGTTCAGCCGGAGCGGAGCCTTGGGGTTGCGCCGAGCGCCCGCGATCTCAAGCTGAGCGTCACCGGTCGTGACAAAATCCTTGGGCAGCGGAACGGTGACGTTGTTGCCGTTGATCCCGAGCCGGAACGCCTGCAGATCGAAGCCCGCCAGCGTAGCGCCGCCCGTAGCGGTAAACTGCCCGCCGCCAAGGTAACCGGTCGCCTGCTCGATCTCGACCTGATCGGTCGTGAAGATGAGCCGCGCCTGAATTCTGTCGGCGGTGAAGCGGTCTGTACCGAGAAATGCCGAGACGCCGCCGTTGACAACGTTTGCAGATCCGACAAGTCTCGCGGTTGCGTTTGGACCCGAGACATGCATCGTCACGTCGGCGAGACCGGAGAAGAAATCATCCTTGCTCACAAGATCCAGCAGCGACAGGTTGATACGTCCATTGATCGCGAGGTCGTTGCTGCCGGTGTCGGTCAGGGCTTTTCTGCCGGCGATGGTCATATTTGACCCGCCACCAGAGAACTGCGCGTGGTTGAAGACGATCTCCCGTATATTGAATGCGATCTCTACATTGCCCACGGAGTTGAGCGGCGTGTCCTGGAGCTGCAGGTTGAGTTGCGAAAAGTTTGCGGTGCCTTGCAAGTTGTCGCTTGAGTAAACGCGGGTGCCCTTATCGTCAACTTTTGAAATGTTCCCGCCGAACTCCACGTGACCCGTCGCGACACCAGTGATCGGATAATCCTTGAGCGCGGGAACGAACGCGAAGAATGGTGCGAGAGGGCTGTTGTTAAAGTCGGTCGCGACGCGGAATGGCATGTCCTCATTAGCGAAATTCAAAGTTGCGTTCACGACCTGCTGCTGCCCGCTAAGGCTCGCCGTCAGGTTGGCGGTGAGCACCTGATTGGCCGTGCTGCCGTTGAAGGCAACGTCGCCGAATGCGTTCTCATTTACATTCACGCCATGTGCGATGCCGTTGAAGTTGACGTCATAGGTGGATGTCCGCGAGGCGATGCCGGTCGCCTTCGCGGTCACATCAACGGTGCCGGTGATGTTCGGCAGAGCGGTGTCTTTTGGCAGGAACGCCAGCGCGAGCGGAACCGGGAGCAACGTGCCTGTGAGATCTACGTTAAAGGCCTCGGAGGCGCGGTCGTAGTTGCCGGTGAGACCCAGACGTCCCGCACCGATGCGCATGTCGGCTTGTTGAATGTTGATGTTAGTGCCAGCAAAGACCGCTTTGACCGCTAGATTGTCGAATGCCTGGCCGGCGATCGTCCCCGAGGCTGCAGTCAGGTCCACACCACCCTGCGCATTATTGGGCAGGCCGTGGATGTCGACCGTTCCGGACGTGCGGCCGTCGAAATCGCGCAGGCGCTCTGGCAGTTCGATAGGAAGGGCAGCGAGCAAGTTCCCAGCATTAATGTTTGTGAGCGTCGCCTGAACGGAGGTGTTGTTCGTCCCGCCGGTTGGAATGTCGACGGAGAAAGTCGCCGTACCGCCGTCCGTCTGGGTAAGTTTGCCATTGGCAAGCTGGGTGCCGGCGGGTGAAACAGTCAGGTCAGTTGCGATCTTTCCGACATCACGGCCATGAAGGATAAGCGAATCTAAAGATGCACGGCCGCTCAGATTGGGATCAGAGAAGTTGCCGGTGATGTGCCCGTTGAAGGCGAGATTCCCCGCCGCTTGCACCTGCATCGAGTCGAGCTGATTCTGCAGCGCAGGTGAAATGCCGAGGACCTTAACAAGCCGCTCTACCTCGCTTGCGTCCGTAGAGTTGAGCGCGACACTCAGATCGGAGTTGCTGCTCTGGAGATCAAATCTCCCGCTCGCGTTGAAGTGACTCGCGGTCGAGTCGAGCTTTGCGGTGTCGACATTGAAAAGCCCGTTAGTGGCCGAGAGCCGCACCTGACCATTGATCGGGATCAGCGAATTGTCGGCTGAGTTGCCGGCATTAGCTGTGATATTTGCATTGAGCGTGCCATTCGCATTACGGAAGTTCGTTCCGTTGAACGTCATGTCCACCGTCCCCGTCGTTTGGCCCTCGACAGGGATAACGCGACCGGCCTCGAGAGCTATGATCTTGCCGAGGTCGAGATTCGTAAAGTTGCCGCGGAGCGTGGATTGCGCTTTGTCATTGAGAGCAACCACGGCAGTGCCGGTGAGCTCGCCATTCATAACCTGTGCGTTCAGATCACTGAAAGCAACCATTGAATTATCGACGGCGACCCGGGCGGTCGCGGCACCGAGCGAAACGCTGCCAATGGCGCCGCCGCCGATGCTCATATCGGCACTTGCGCGGTAGCGGCCGGACGGCTCGAGGACGAAGACGGGTTTCGCGAGACGAACGTTCTCGATATTGCCGCCCTGCGGGAGCTGTGCGGTCTTAGTGAGTGCGACGTTCCCGGCCTCGATGTCATTCGTCCGTCCCTCCACGACACCCTGCCGGATCGTCAGCCGCACGCCGCCGATATTCAGGCTGCCGAGCATGGCGGAGCCGGAGTCTAGCTTCGCAACTCGAAGCTTATCGGCGTAGATCTGAGTCTCGGCAGGCACGTCACGAATGGTCATCTCCGGCGCCTCGACGCCGCTGATCCGCGTGCCGTTCTTAAGTATTTCGCCAATGCGGAGATTGCCGAAGACAAGATCTGTCGGACCCGGATAGTTGGTCAAATGCAGCCGATCGGCGCTGACACTGCTTGCCTTTGCACCACCAACATCGGCCGTCTCCGAACGAAGGCCGTCGATGTCTACATCAGTCCTAGTAGGCACGTCTACGATCCGCACATTGCGGCCGGAGACATTGTTGAACGCCATTCCCTGCACCTTGTATTGCGCCGCTTGGGCACCGGATGAGGTGAAACGAGTCGTACTCCCGGATGTGCTGAAGCGAAGGTCCCTTGCGGCGAGATCCGTGAATGCTGTCTTTGCGATCACAAAGCTGCCTGCTCGGCCGCTGGCGGCCTGGGCGCTCAGATCGCGGTCTTTCATCTCGGCGACAGCGTCCTTTAGAAAGAGCTTGCCAAAGGTCATGTCCTTTGACGCCACGGCCGCTCCTTGCAAGTCGCCGACCCACCGAAAGTCTGAGCCCGTTCCGCGTACAGTCCCATACAGCTTAATGAAGTCGAGCTTAAAATCCTCGAACGTCATCATCTCGGCGACCGCTGTGCCATTCGCCTCGTATGTGTTGTTTTGACCAGCGACGGTGGCGTTGATGTTGACGGCTTTGAGGTAGACGCCAGCGGCACGCAAGCTTTGGCTGTCGGCGGAGCCCTCGATGCGATACTGCTCGCCCTGTCCTGTTATGTGCCCCTTAAAGTTGCCGACGCCGACGATTTGTGTGCCATTTGGTAGTATCGTCGCGGCCTGCGTGAGGTCGACGGTCGAGGTCACGTTTAGGTCATATCGAATATTTGCCCAATCGAGCAGCGTGCCCGACATCTCCGTCTCGGCAAGTGGGGACTTGAGCGTGAATTCGTGTATCTCGGCACCGCCCTTGTCGGCGACACCAACGGCGCGAATGTCGATCTTATCAAAACGGTTTTGCTCATACGCAAAATCAGAATCTGTCGACGTGAAGTCAAAGTTATACCGCTTTTGCTCGTCAGGAACAGTGGCATCGACGGGGCCAAGCAAAAAGATGATGTTCTTTGCATTGCCGGCGAGACTCCTCGACGTGTCGCCGTAGTGAACCACCGCGTCCTTGAGGAAGAAGTTCATCGACTGATATTTAAAATTAACCCGCTCGCGCTGCTCGTTCTCAACGAGCTTCAGGTGCGAAAAGTTGGAATTCCCATTCTGGTCGAACGAAACCCAGATCTCCGCTCCGTTCACATCGGTGGTATCGATAGCAATGTCGCGGCTAAGCTGCCATGAGTAGAGGTCCTGCACCGTCATCGACAGATGTGCGCTGCGGACAAAGAAAAGTTTTTCGCCGGTGATCTTGTCGTTAAAGGTAGCGTTTTGAAGCTCTAATTCCAGCGGGCTGAGTTTGACTCGAAAAACATCTGCCGAGAAGACGATGCCGATGTCGGCCATCTTGTTGGTGAACTGCGTTTTGACGTAGGTGTCGAGGACACCATTCTTATAGGCGAGTAAGGACAGCAGGGAAACGAGGATCGCTAGCACCGCGACCATTACGACAGCCAAGAGCGCGTTTCGACGCGTGAAGACCCGCCGCCGTTTGGGCGGCAACGGCGCTGCGGTTTCGTTGTGCTCGTCTCCCCTTGTCGTGTCTTCAGCGGCCATCCCGCTCGTATCGATCCTTATAGGCCCACGGTCTCGACAATGTCGAGGTCAAAAGCATCCAATGCAGCGACTCGCGGCGGATGGTTGGAGAGAAGCTTGATCTTTTGGAGCCCGAGGTCCTTTAAGATCTGCGCTCCGATGCCGTAGTCGTGCACCTTGCCGTATCCGGTCTCACGCCTCGCCG
>JBJMGO010000019.1:0-23394 GCA_045807825.1 Pyrinomonadaceae bacterium
CGATAGGTGCCGGGCTCGAGAGCGATCGCCTTCTGATAGATCGACTTTCGGTTGCCCATGTTATTGACCTCGTCCGGGGTCGCTGTGGCTTCGACAGAATCCTCAAATATGCCGGAGCGTTTGCCCGAGACAGCGGTCACGCGGCCAAAGATATTCATCTGCGCCTGTTCTAAACCGCCGGCGTCTTTGAACTGCAGTTCCTTGTTGCTCGTCTGTACGGTGAATGCGGTGATCACCTTATTGTCCGATTGACGGAAGAAATCAACCCGCAGGTCAAAGTTGACCGGATCCTTGTCGAGGACCGTTACCTCTGTCCCCGCGGTCAGACTGCTCTGCAGATCTCCGAACTTCACCTGAGGCGGTCGCTGAAGATTATTGAGGATCTCCATGCGGCGGAAAGGCTGGTCCTGCTCACGCGTGAAACGCGTCTGCGAATTCATACCATAGATGCCGGCCGTCCGGTCACCCTTATTCGCAAGGCCAAGGGACTCAGCAGTCGTCAGACCCGCTCCCGGAATATTCAACAGGGCGTCTTTTTCATTAGGATCTCTCGCGATCCGATACTCGCCGGAGCCGGTCGGATCGACGAACTCGATCTCAATACCGTCGCCAACGTTATCGAGGTGCCGGTACCACCACGTCTCGAAGGGATACGTGCTGGTCTCGCCACCGCCCTCGTATTCCGGCCGATTGTAAGAACCACCCGAGGGATGCGATTCGATCTCGTCCGGCTTGCCCCACGAGATGTAGATGCGTCCACGGTCCGTCTTCCAGCCCGGTATGCCTGAGGTAAAGTGCTCATTCGCGTATGCGATCCGCTCGTAATACTGGTCGCGGTACTCGTTCTCCTCGGTATCGGGATCGGGATCGCGGCGGCGCCAAAAATTCTCGATAAAGTTCTCACGCTCCTCGTCGGTCTGGAGAGCCTTGAAGGCCTTTCTCTCCTCCGGCGTAATGATGTACGCGACATCATTATCGATCCATTTTTTGTAAGCCTCTTTTAGCTCGGGCTTTACATTGCGCGACTTCTCCGACGGATTATCCGATGGTTTGCCGTTCTTGTCCGGCGGCTGCGCCCAGGCGCCCGCGGCAACGATAAGCATCGCCGCGAAAAGGAGCACTCGAGAAAATGTCTTTGGCATAACTGCTACCTCATCCTGTCAGTGCTCGGAGCCGCACTGCCCATTCCCGAAGGGAATCTAGGATTTTAGTTGGTAAGTCCCGCTAATTCAAGATGATTTAGCGGTAGAGCGGGTTGTATCAGGAACCCGCCTCAGCGTCCGTTTGCCGCTTTTTACCAAATAGCCACGCGATAAATATCGATATTATATAAAGCACGATCATCGGCGAGGCGAACAGCAGCATGTTAGGAATGTCACCCGTCGGCGAGGCTACTGCAGCGACGATAAGAATGATGATCAGCGAGACCTTCCAACTCCGTACCAGAAATCCTGCCGATACGATACCTATCCTCGACAAAACATAGGTGATCGCCGGCATCTGAAAAATAATGCCCATCGCCAGCATGATTATGACGATCAGGTCTAGATAATCACTTGCCCGCAGCAATAGCTGGAATTGCCCGCCGCCCAAACCAAGTAAGTATCGCGCAGCAGGTGGAAACAATACGTAGTAACCAAAGGCTGCTCCACCCACGAAAGCCGTTGTTGACAAGGCAATGAACGGTGTCACGTATTTCCGCTCGTGACGATAAAGTGCGGGAGAAATGAATCCCCAGATCTGCCAAAGCAAAAACGGCATAGCCAGCGCGAGCGCCGAATATAGCGAAACCGTGACGAACAATGTGAATTGCTCTTGTGCGGTAGTCACTACCATTCGCGCGTCAGCATTCGGCGTCGCCTCCGCAACCTGAGCAAAATTGACCGGCAGCCGAATCCCCGCCGGTATAATAGCGTCGTTGGTTATAAGAGATTCGGTCGTGAACAGGCCTAGCTTGCCATCCGAGTCGCGGAGCACCTTTGCGTAAACTGTTGCGCCGGACGCCACCATCGCGCTGCCGAGGCCTGTGGGCCGATCAAAGATGAACCGCCCCTCTCTGCCCTCTGTTAGACCGCTCAGAGGCTCAATATTGCCGGTGCCATTAGTACTATCGAGAGGTATCTGGTGCGTTGAGGCCTCAGTTAGAGCCGCAACTATCGGAATAGATAAGAAATGATAGATCTTGTCAGAAAACCCCCAGCAGACAAAGAAACCGAGCACCAGGATCAGCACTGACCTAATGATCCGCTTGCGCAGCTCTTCGAGGTGCTCGAGAAACGACATTTGGGCACCGGGTTCGTCGGTTGAGAGCGATCTTGCCATTAAGGAGGGCACTTATAGCCAGTTCTTTTTGTCGTTAGCTGCGGCAGCCGCTTTTGCTTCTGCATCCGCCTGCTTTTGAGCTGCCCGCTTTAGGTTCTCGAGCTGCTCGGGGTCGACTTCCCGGATCTCCGCAACAGGAGGCGGCGTGCTGGCAGGTCGCGGAGTTTCTGCGTTTACCTCCGCCTCTATATTGCTGATATCAAATTCCTTGGCCGCATTCTCGAGGTCGACCTCGCGTCGCCAGGTCTCCTTAAATTCATTGGCCGTGCCACGAAACTCCGCCATGAACTTTCCGATCTTCTTCGCCATCTCCGGCATACGTCGAGGTCCGAGGAAGATCAGAGCTACCACGCCGATCAGGACGAGCTCCGAGGTGCCTATAGATTCGAAGATAAAAAGGAACACTTAGGAAACCTCGATCAGATATTCGCCACGCTCCGAGACACTGCCGATGACAGCCGCTCCGTCGATCTCGCTGAGAAACTGCTCCGCCGCCGTCTCAGGCAAGCTAATGAGCAGTCCACCTGCGGTCTGCGGATCGAAGAGAGCACTTTGCATCTCTCGCGACACCGCAGGTGAGATTTGAACGGCATCGCCGACATACACACGATTATTTTTGTCGCCTCTGGTCAGCATTCCTTGAGCGATCAGCCCCAACACGTCCGGCAGCAGCGGAACTCCTTTAGAATCAATGTTTAGTTTAACACTGCTGCCCTTTGCCATCTCAAAGGCATGTCCCAAAAGGCCAAATCCGGTTATGTCGGTACAAGCATTCGCGCCAAGACGTACCATTGTTTTGGACGCAGTGGCCGAGGATCGGGACATTGTTTCTACCGCTGCCTTTTCCGTAGCGGGAGCGGCGATACCATTCTTAACTGCCGTATTGATCGCTCCCGTTCCTATCGGCTTTGTAAGGATGAGCACGTCGCCGGGTTTTGCTCCCGAGTTAGTGATGACATGGGCAGGGTCGATGACGCCTGTCACCGAATAGCCAAATTTCATCTCCGGATCGTCCACTGAATGCCCGCCGAGAACGACGACGCCTTCCTCATTCATTGCCGCCTGGCCGCCTGCAAGAATGCTGCCGAGGACGTCCCAGTCGCCCTTTTGAGGGTAGCAGACTATTGAGAGAGCCGTCAGCGGACGGCCGCCCATAGCGTAGACATCATTCAGTGAGTTTACGGCGGCGATGCGGCCGTACATTTCCGGATCGTCAGCGACCGGTGTAAAGAAATCCACTGTTTGCACCAATGCAACGCTGTCCGAAAGCCGAAACACACCCGCATCGTCGCTGGTATCAAAGCCGACGATCAGGTTTTCGCTCGGTTGTGCCGGAAGCTTGCTCAAAACTTGAGCAAGGTCGCTTGGGGCGAGTTTTGCCACTCAACCCGCACAGGCGACCATTTCCGTCAGACGCTTTTGCACGCGTGTCTCCTCCTATTCTCTATTCATCAATAACTCGTAAACACGATCTAGGTCGTCGGGTCCGTAATACTCGATCTCGATCTTGCCGCCGCGACCCTTACGGCCCGGCACGATCTTGACGCTCGTATTGAAACGCCGCATCAATTTGGTCTCGGCAGCCTTTACATTAGGATCAGCGGAAGCAGTAACTCCTTTATTCTCAATACCTTGCGGATGTCGCCTTAGCCGCTTGATCGCCTTCTCCGCCTCTCGCACAGACAGGCCTTTATCGATGATCTCCTGAGCCACGATCCGCTGGACAGATGGATCGTCGCTCATCAACAATGCCCGACCATGGCCAGCGCTGAGGTGGCCTTCTTCCATCTCTCGCTGGATCTCACCAGGAAGCTTGAGGAGACGCATCGAGGTCGCTATGATATTACGGGACTTACCGACGCGTTCGCCGATCTCCTCCTGGGTTAAACCTAAGTTGTCGATCAGCCGTTTGTACGCGTGTGCCTCCTCGACCGGATTGAGCTCCTGGCGTTGGATGTTTTCGACGAGCGCGAGCTCAAGCATCTTCTCATCCGAGACCTCTCGAACGACTGCAGGAATCCGTCGGAGTTCGGCGCGCTGCGATGCACGCCAACGGCGTTCGCCCGCGACGATCTCGTAGCGGTTGCCCTTTCGTCTGAGAACGATCGGCTGTACAACGCCATTCGTGCGGATCGAGGCGGCGAGCTCATCAAGACTCTCGTCTCCGAAGCGTGTGCGAGGTTGCTCCGGGTTTGGGTCGATAAGATCAATGTCGACCTCAGCCGTTGACTCAGCGGGAGCGGTCGCGACAGGTTTCTCGTCCCCGAGCAGGGCGCTCAATCCACGACCCAATGGTTGTCTAGCCATTCTTCAATATCTCCTTCGCGAGGTAAGAATACGCCCGGGCACCTCGGGAATTGGGGTCATACGCCACGATCGGCTGCCCAAAACTGGGCGCCTCCGCGAGCCGAACGTTTCTGGGAATTACCGTATTCAGCACCTGCGAGCCATAAAAATCTCTCAAATCCTTGGCGACGGCCGAACTCAGGTTTGTCCGTTCATCGTACATCGTCAGCAGAAGGCCCTCTATTGCGAGGTTAGGGTTAATTTCACGTCGCAAACGTGCCAGCGTGTCGAAAAGCTCCGTTACCCCTTCAAGGGCGTAATATTCGCACTGGATAGGGACCAACAGCGAATCGGCAGCCGAGAGGCCATTAACTGTAAGGATCCCTAAGGACGGCGGACAGTCGATAACAATGTAATGAAAATAATCCTTGATTCCGTCAAGGATCTTTTTCAGGGCGAAATTCCGGCCCTCAACCTCCACAAGCTCGATCTCCGCGCCGGCGAGGTTTTTGTCCGCGGGTAACACCCAAAAGGTGTCGATCGCGGTGGGCAGCACCATTTCTCGAGGCGAAGATCCCAAAATAAGGGCGTCGTAGAGGCTCTTACGCCCATTTTCACGCGAAATACCGGCACCGGAGGTGGCATTAGCTTGCGGGTCAGCGTCGACAAGAAGTACTTTTTTGCCCTCAGAGGCTAAGGCGGCAGCAAGATTCACGGCCGTCGTGGTCTTGCCGACGCCGCCTTTCTGGTTTGCAATTGCGATGATCTTCCCCATTTTGGAAGTCCTAACTTAGCACGAGCCGCCACAAACAAAAAATGTGGCACGTGCCACATCTGATCGATGACGCCTGGTTGTGATTGTGGCACGTGCCACAATCACTCGGCCGCGGTTAAGTGAACTAGAACCGTAGATAAAGCAGCGGGCGTGAGGCCCGGGATGTTCCGCACTTGGCCAAACGTCCGAGGCCTCGCACGCTCCAAACGTTCGACCATCTCACGGGATAAGCCACCGACGGTGCTGAAGACGAATGCGTCCGGCACTCGCAGCGCATCGTGATGATTCACCCGCTCAGTGGCCACCTCTTGTTTAGAGATGTAGCCACTATAAAGCGAATCCGCCAGAGCCGTCTGGAGATCTCCGGCGCCTAGTTGGCCACGGACCTCCCCAGGCAAATGCCTCTCGATCAGATCTGCGCCGACACCTTGTCTCATCGCTAATTGCGAAAGTGTGACGGAGTCCCCGAGATCTACTCCCAGCTCCAACGAGATCGACGCATATTCAGGGTGACTGCGCTTGTAGCGCACACCGTCAAGAGTGTTACGCAATCTAGCGAGCCGATCTCGTCGCGTGTTGAATCGCTCCCAATCTTGATCACCCACCAGTCCGATCTCCCGCCCCTTAGGGGACAGCCGCTGGTCAGCATTGTCATGGCGGAGCACCAACCGCGCTTCGGCCCTCGATGTAAAAAGTCGATACGGCTCATCCACTCCGTGGCGTATCAGATCGTCGGTGAGGACGCCGATATATGACTCGCCGCGGCTGAGTACAACCGGTGGACGCTTAAGGACGGAGCAAGCGGCGTTTATCCCCGCCATCAGCCCCTGGCACGCCGCCTCTTCGTATCCTGTCGTTCCATTGATCTGCCCAGCCAGAAAGAGTCCGCTGAATCGAGATGACTCCATCGTCGGCAGCATCTCCCTCGGGTCTATATAGTCGTACTCGATCGCATATCCGGGTCGCACCATCTTTACGTCATCGAATCCGGGAATCATGCACAGCAACTCCTGCTGGAGAGTCGCAGGCAGAGACGTGGAGAATCCATTTAGGTAGACCTCATTCGTGTCATGACCCTCTGGCTCGAGAAAGAGCTGATGCCGGTCCTTGTCTGCGAACTTTACGACCTTGTCCTCTATAGACGGGCAGTAGCGAGGGCCAACGCCTGTGATCTTTCCTGAGTAAAGTGGGGATTGATGAAGATTGTCACGGATCGCCTGGTGCACCCGTGAATCAGTGTATCCTATGTAGCACTGGAGCTGACGCTGCAAAATCTCGTCCGTCGAAAAGGAGAACGCCACCGGATTCTCGTCCGGCGCCTGAGGTGCGAAAGCATCCCAGTCGATCGTGCGCCCATCTAGCCGCGGCGGCGTTCCGGTTTTCAGGCGTCCGACGGGGAAGCCATGCTTTTTAAGGTTCTCAGCAAGCTCGATCGACGCCGGCTCGCCGGCGCGGCCCGCAGAGTACGTGCGGCGCCCCGTATGGATCGTTCCATTTAGGAATGTACCGGTGGCCACAACGACAGATTTGGCTCCTAAGCGACGGGTATCCTGCATCTCGACGCCGATAACCGTCTTGTTCTCAACGATCAGATCTATGACGGTGCCTTGCCGGAGGTAGAGATTCGGAGTTTCCTCGAGGACGTGCCGCATCTCTGTGCGGTATAAGCTCCGATCCGCCTGCGCACGTGGACTCTGAACTGCAGGTCCGCGCGAACGATTCAATAGACGAAACTGAATCCCCGTTCGATCGATCACTCGCCCCATGATCCCGCCGAGCGCGTCGATCTCGCGAACGACATGCCCCTTCGCGATGCCGCCGACAGCGGGATTGCAGGACATCTGACCGATGAGATCAAGATTCAGCGTGACAAGCGCGGTTTCGCAGCCCATGCGTGCCGCTGCCGACGCGGCCTCGCAACCTGCGTGTCCGGCACCGATCACGATCACGTCAAAATTCTCGTCGAACATAAAAAGGTTCCTGCCTAAGCAAGAACCCTTTATTCTATCGGACACTCAGCGCTTTGCAAGCATTTTTACGGTTTTGTCCAGGTGTCCTCGTCCTCGTCTTTGTCCATGGGATACCGGTGCTTGATCTCAAGAGCGGTGAGCTTCAGCTCCGGTAAGTTGTTCTGTCTAAAGACGTTCTGCATCTGGGGAAGATCGTTCTTTAGCAGTGCGTCCCACGCGACGAGCGTCTCATTACCTTGCTTGATGAGGTCACGAGCCGCTGCCTCGGTGACTGTGGTGGGCGCCGCATCTGCCTCCTGCAAGGTGCCAAAAACCTGCGCGATGCGGTCGTTAATGCCAAAGCTCAGCTGACCGCTTCCGCCTCCCCCACGTCGCCGACCACCGCCGGGAGCACCGGTTACAGAGGCAAGCCTATCTAAAAACCCATCGATCTGCGTAGCCACAGCCGGAGACGCTGTCTTCCTTGCTGCCTGCAGCTGCGTCGCCAGGCCAGCTATCTGCGCGTTTGCGGGTTCGAATCTCATCCGCAGTTCATACAATGCAAGCGACAGATCGAACTGTCTCTTCAGATCGTCATCCGTCGCACGCACCCGCGGATCCATGCGGATATCGAAATTCTGCGTGTATTCCTTGCCGTCAACTCGCAAGACCGCCTTGTATTTACCTGGCTGCGCCCATGGCGAAGTCGGCACGGGTGCGGTGTTCATGTAGTTGGCAGCGATCGGATACTCCGGCGGCACTCCCGGAATGGGACTGTAATGCATATCCCAAAAGAATCGATGTGCACCCGGGGCCGATGAGAGCGGCTGCGGGCGACGGAGCCAATATGCCGGCCAGTTGCCGATGTCCTTGATCTCCGGCAGCTTGTCGGTGTTGCGATAAGTGCGAACCACGCGTCCAGACGGATCGCGTATCTCTAACTCAACGTTCCTCGACGGTCCCGCTAAGTAGTAATCGATCGCTGCACCGTCGGGCGGATTCTCCTGAAATGGCTCGTCCGGCGGCAGCGGAGTGTCGCTGTTGAGATTAAAGCGCACCCGCCACGCGGTCTGCGGCTCAAAAAGATGCGTGTCGCGCATCGCGGCGAGCTGGCGAATCGGACTGACATTGTCGAGGATCCAAAACCCACGACCGTGTGTGCCGACCGCGAGATCGTCACCCTTCACGATGAGATCGCGGATCGATGTCGCGGGCATATTCACCCGCAGCGACTGCCAGTTATCACCGTCGTCGAATGAGACATAGACCTGCCGCTCACTGCCGGCGTAGAGCAGTCCCTTCCGCACGGGGTCCTCGCGAACAACGTTTATCGTCTGACCAGCCGGAATACCATTGACGATCTCCTTCCACGTCATGCCGCCGTCATGCGTTCGCAGGATGTGCGGACGATTATCGTCGAGGCGCAGCGTGTTGATCGCGGCGTAGGCGGTGTCTTTGTCATAGTGACTCGCCTCAAGAATGGAGACCTTCATCCACGGAGCAAGCATTGACGGAGTTATATCGCGCCAATTTTTGCCGCCGTCGGTCGTCATGTGAATTAGCCCATCATCGGTACCCGCCCAGATCCGATCGATATCTTGAAAGGATGGTGCGATTGTGTAGATCACGCCCCGGTCAGAGACCTGTTTCTGCGCCTGATCTTTGTACTTGCCGACCTGAGCAGCCGGCACGTCCCAGGTCTTACGCGTGAGATCGGGACTGATCTGCGTCCATGAGTTGCCGCCGTCTGTGGTCTTCCACATCGTGTTGCCGGCGAAGAAGAGCGTCTTGTTATCGACCGGCGAAAAGATGATCGGTTCTGTCCTGAGCATCCGCCATTCCGGCCCACGAAAGGCCTGCGGAAGAATATTCACTGCCTGACCTGTGCGGCGATCGAAGCGTGTGAGCTTACCGCCATAGATCACGTCGGGAGCGAGCGGGTCGGGAACGACGTAGCCGTACTCCTCGGCGTCAACGGGCGTCCATTCGCGCATCGTGATCTCTCCGTAATCGCCGCGGCTCGAGACGCATGCAGATCCGCTCTCCTGCTGGCCGCTGCAAAGTCGATACGGGAATGCATTGTCGGCATTGACGTGGTACATCTGTGCGGTCGGCTGGTTATACCAAGAGGACCACGACTGACCGCCGTTCACCGTGACGATCGCGCCTTGATCTGAGGAGATCGCGATCACGTCAGAGTTATTTGGATTGATCCAGATCTGCTGGTAGTCGTCACCGCCGGGAGCACCGCGAAAGCCCGTCCAGGTCTTACCGTTGTCGGTCGACTTCCACGTGACGATGCTCGAAACGTAGAGAACGTCTGCGTTCTTCGGATCGTACTGAACGTCACCCAGGTCGCCCATCGCGATCCGCTGCGTGGGTCGCTCGTCCGTTTTTAGCAGCGTCCACGAATCCCCTCCGTTTTCCGTCTGGTAAAACTGCGTCCCATCGGGCGTGTGAACCGCCGCCGTCAGACGCTGCGGACGGCTCGGTGCTACCGCGAGCGAGGCCTGGGTCATCGCCGGCAGACCGTTAGTAAGTTTCTTCCACGTGCGACCGCCGTCGAGGGATTTAAAGACGCCGGCGTCGGTACCCTCAAACTTGCCATTCTCCCAAGCTCCATCGCGAGCGTCCCATGTGGACGCGTACACGATCTTTGAATTTGTCGGATCAAAGATGACATCGTACGCAGCGATGTCCGGACCGCTGCCGAGCACCCGTGTAAAAGTGCGGCCGCCATCCGTTGAGCGATAGACGCCGCGCTCTTCGTTTGGGCCGTATGGATGACCGGCCGCGGCGACAAGCACTGTATTGGGGTCTTTGGGATCGACTATCAGCTCCGCGATCTGCTGTACGTCCCGCAGCTCAGTGAGATGAGTCCAAGTCTTGCCCGCATCCGTCGACTTATAAATGCCGTCGCCGACCGAGAGATCAGGTCGGTGCAGACCTTCACCGCTGCCGACATAGACGATGTTCGGACTTGACTGCGAAACCGCGATCGCACCGATCGAGCCGGTCGGCTGATCGTCAAAGATCGGAAACCACGTGCGGCCGTAATCGGTTGTTTTCCAAACGCCGCCATTCACCGCGGCGGTGTAAAAAACGTTCGGCTGCGAGGCGACACCGCACAATGCACGGGTGCGACTTGCACGCAAAGGACCGATACTTCGCCAATGAAGCATCGGCGCAATGTCAGCGACATTCTGCGTATACGACGGCAACACCGCCGAGACCGCAAAGGCTACGGCGAGACAGACGACCACCTTTTTTATCATTTTATATCTCCTCAGTTTGAGAGATTTTACTCCTATCGAGGTGCGTAATTAAAGCGGCTCACTTACCGATGCAGAATGTCGAGAAGATGCGCGTGAGCATGTCCTCAGTGGTTGTCTCGCCCGTGATCTCGCCAAGATAACGAAGAGCATTGTGCAAGCCGACTAGGACAATCTCCTCGCTCATTCGCGATTCCAGACTCGTTAGGCTTTCGCCGATCTCATCACGAGCTCGGCTCAGCAGGTCGTGATGGCGCGCGTCTGTCACAAGAAACCCTTGCGTCGTACCGTCCTCGATACCGAACGGATGCACCAGTGCGTGACGAAGGTCGTCGAGACCTTCACCCGTTAAGGCGGAGATCGGAACGATCTTGTCCCGGATCTTTGCTAACGGGGAATCCTCAGCTGCGACAAGGTGGTCGATATCAAATGCCGGTTTCTTGTCGATCTTATTGATAGCAACGATGTTGTTAAGATCACCAATACTCTCGATGATCTCGCAGTCCTCGCGCGTGATCTCCTCTGTCGCATCGAGCATTGCGATCACGATGTCAGCATCCGCCATCGTCTTACGCGCTCGTTCGACGCCGATCTTCTCGACCGTGTCTTGAGTCTCGCGCAATCCCGCCGTATCGATCAGAGAAATCGGAACACCATCCACAACGAATCGCTCGTGAAGCTGATCCCGCGTCGTGCCCGCAATGTCCGTGACGATCGCGCGTTCGCTCCCGAGCAGTGCATTGAAGAGCGACGACTTGCCCACATTTGGCCTGCCGACGATCGCGACCCGCAGGCCGTCCCGAATGAGATGGCCGACCGTAAACGTCTCAGCCAGCTTGCTCACCGAGTCGCGTATCGACAGCAATTTATTCCTCACATTCTCCGCCTGCATGTCCGGTAGATCGTCCTCGACAAACTCTATCGAGGATTCCAGGATCACGATCACGTCCAGCAGATCGTCTTTAAGCGGCTTGAGGCGGTCCGAAAACTCACCGCGCATCTGCCGCACCGCCTGACGTGCTGCGGCGGTCGTCTGCGCGTCGATAAGGTCGCGTATCGCCTCCGCCTCGGCAAGGTCGATGCGGCCATTTGCGAGCGCGCGGAGAGTGAATTCACCCGGGTCCGCCATTCTTGCGCCGGCGGCCAGGCACAGGTCTATCACCTGCCTCAGCAGCACCGGCGAACCGTGACAACTGATCTCAACAACGTCCTCGCCTGTGAATGAATGCGGGGTTTTGAAGTATGTGACGACGGCCGAGTCGATCTCCTCACCTGTGCGTCGATCGAGGATCTCAGTTAAGTGCGCGTGGCGCGGAGTAGGAGCGAAGTTCAGGTCTGAGACCAGACTACTTGTGATACCCAGACTGTCTGCGCCGCTCAAACGTACCACACCGATGCCGCTGCGGCCGTTAGGTGTAGCGAGTGCGACGATCGTGGCAGACATAACCAATTCTCACCACAAAGACACAAAGAGCACAAAGGAACAGCTCGCCTTTGTGCTCTTGGTGTCTTTGTGGTCGATAAGATTTATTGCAGTCTCACCTGAAGGCGGCGCTCTTTCCCGTCGCCGACTGATTCTGTGATGAGGTCTTCCTCTTTCGAGAGGCTGGTGTGGATGATGCGGCGCTCGGTGGAATTTAGGACGCCAAATGTGAATGCGCGGCCATTTTTGCGGACCTGGTCGGCGGCAAAGTGGGCCATCGCGTGAAGCTCGGCCTTTCGCGTTGCGCGAAACCCCTCAGCATCGCAGATGAACCGCTGCGTCTTCTCGATCTCACGACCAAAGGCCTGAAAGAGCAGCACCTCGAACGCGTCCAGCAGCTCGCCATTCTCCGTCAACGCAAAATGCGAGTCCGGGCCCTCAAGATCGATGAAGCAGCCTTCATCGGTCCACTTGCCGGAGACGTTCAGTTCAAACCCGAGGTCCTTTACGAGGTCAGCGAGAAATTCGGTCGCTTGTTCACAAACTTGCTGCATTTCGATCACGTGGCGAGCTTCGGTTTGATCTGCTTTGCTCCCTTAGGAACAGTGTCTACGACAGACGTTCCCGGAGGCACGTTCGGCTTGTTGAGCCGATTGATCAGCATCTGCTGGCCAAAGCTTACGATGTTACCGGCAAACCAGTATAACAAAAGGCCTGACGGAGCCGTCCACATGACGTAGAGCATCATGAGCGGCATAAAATACGTCATCATTTTCTGCTGCGTCGCCTGCTCTGGTGTGACCGTCGCGGCCTGTGGCGTGAACTTCATCGACAGGATCATCGACAAGGCGAACGCAAATTCCAGAACGTGAAACGGGTCCGCAGCCGACAGGTCGGGCAGCCACAAGAATGACGCCTGACGTACCTCAAGCGAGACCGTAACGGCCGTATAGAAAGCGATCAGCAGCGGGAACTGCAGGATCATCGGCAGACATCCGCCGATCGGCAAAGCGTCCTTCGTCAGCTTGAGCTGCTGCATTTGGAGCTCGCGCATTCGCGGATCGTCGGTCGGTACGCCTTTCTTCTGGAGATCCTTGATCTTGTCCTGGATCTCCTTCATCTTTGGCGCGTTGCCGGACGCTTTTTTGAACGACCTCGACTGCGACCACCTTAGCGGGAAGAGCAGCGAGTAAAACAGCAGGGTAAAGATGATGATCGCAACGCCGTAATTGTGCGTCAGGGCGTTAAAGAAATTGAGCGCGTACAGGATGAGGATAGCGATCGGCTTCGTCATCCAGCGCAGCCACCAATAGCTGCTGAAATTGATCAGGTTCGTTAGATCTACAGAACGCCCGCCGGTGTCCGCGATCTTTTGTCCGAGGGAGTTTAGGAGGAAGTAGTCCTTTGTTCCCGTGTAGATCTTTGTGACCGATCCATCAGCCGTGACCGGAACATAGGCAGTAACAAGATGCCGCGTCTCTTGCGTCGTCGGGTTTCGTAGCACCCACTGAAAAATGCTGTTGTAAAAGGGCTCGACCTGGACGTCGTACTTGGTGGCTCGATATTCAACATTCTGTGCGGGAGTCGCGGGCACCGCCGCCATCGAGAAGTACGCGTCGCCGACGGCGACCCAGTCGGCACTGCCCTGGTCCGTCATGGTGGACTGGTTATTCGCGTCGAACGTGAAAGACGCGCCTTGGTGACGCTTCACGTCACCGCTGACGAAGGCCACTGCCTCGGGCTCGATGTGGTAAAAATTGTGGTGCGCGATCGCGTGATCGCCTATGCTCGCACCGATCAGCAGCCGCGTATTAGGCACCGGCTGACCACCTTTCTTCACCGTCACGCCAAGATCGGCAATGAAAGAGTCCGCGCGAAAGACAAAACTCTTCTTTACCTCGACACCGCTCGCGTCCGTAAACGTGAAGTCGATCGGACGCTCCTCACCCGCTTTCAGCGTAATGGTGTCGTCGGGGACTGAGATCTGGTAATTGCGGTCGTTGATGGTTGAGTTCAGATTCTGATCGTCGGTGAAAAGCCGGAACGGGATCTCACGACCTTCCAGCGCTTTCTGCCCGATAAGCTGCAGCGGCTGCTCATTTTGAGCGTTGGAGCCGTCTGCGTAAACCGCGAACTCACCCTTAGGTGAGCCGTTCCTCTTGATGATCCAGCTCGTCGCGAGAGCTCCCTTAGAGTCTATCGTTACCTCGTACAGCTCCGACTTGATCGTGATTTTACGGTTCGGGGTGTTATCGGGTGTGACCGCGACGTTCTGCGGCTGCTGATCGGTTGGCGGAGCCTGCGTGGGTGCAGGAGTCGCAGGAGCGGTGTTGGCGGCGACATTCGCAGCAGTGTTGGCGTTGGCGTCCGTCACAGGCTTTTTAGGAGCAAACCAATACTGCCAGCCAAAAAGGACAAGCAGACAGAGAACCGCGGCTATCAAAAACCGTCCCTGACTGCTCTGTGCGTTGCTGTTGTTTTCCATTAGCTATCTGCGGCTATCTGACCGGATCGCGGCCGCCTTCGCAAAACGGCTGACACCGCAGGATCCTTTTTACCGCCATCCATGAGCCGCGGATGACTCCGAGCTTCTCCACCGCCTGCTTTGCATATTCCGAACAAGTCGGCTCAAACCGGCAGGCCGGCGGCAGGAACGGCGATACCATCACCTTATAAATACCAAGGATGTCAGCGACGAGGAATCTCATATCAGAAATTGAAACCACAGATGAACGCAGATAAACACAGATCTCTGTGCTCGGATAAACGGCATCTGTGTCTATCTGCGTTCATCTGTGGTTTCAGTGCTTTTCTCTGTGCCCTATGTGGACAGTCGTCCGACGATGCTTTTAAACTCCGCGAGCGGCTTCTCGAGCTTTGCCTCGAGCAGCGACCGTCGCGCATTCAGTACCCAATCAAAACGTTCAGCGACCCGATCAAGTTCCACACGGCTTAACCTAAAACTCTCCCGAAGCAGGCGTTTAGCCCGGTTTCGGTCATGCGCCTTGCCGATCGCCTTCTTTGTCGCGGTCACGCCGAGCCGATGAATATCGCGCCCGTTAGGCAAAATAAAGACCGTCATAAAACGGCCCTCAAAACGCCTGCCTTGCTCGTAAACACGCAGAAACTCGGCACGTTTTGCGAGCCGAGTTTCTTTGGGTAGCGTGAAACCTAGTAATGCTGGACCGTCAGACGCTTGCGGCCCTTGGCGCGGCGGCGCTTGATCACGGCGCGTCCGTTCTTTGTCGCCATCCTCGCGCGGAATCCGTGCTTTTTGGCGCGTCGGCGATTGTTTGGTTGAAAGGTTCTCTTCGGCATTGTCGCTCTCCATCAGCTCCACTCTCATGGAGTGAAAACCTAGAGTTTACGCGCGCAACGAGGCAAGTGTCAAAGTGAATTTGGTGCATCTTCCGGCATCTCGACGCGTGGTATTACCATGCTTTACTGCATCCTCTGGTACTTCGTCCTCTATGGGATCATGCCGCTTTTCATATTGGGCCTCACGATCACCATAGCCATTCGAGATTTCACGGGAATCGTCGACGGTTCTGAGTTGATCAAGAACTTGCTCCGCAAATTGTTTTGAGCACTGTTTTTACCGCATGAACGTATAGCCGGTGCTCCTCGTCGAGTATTCGGGCTGACAAGGCCTGCGGTGTATCACCCGGCAGGACCGGAACTTCTTTCTGCAGTATGATCTCGCCCGCATCTAGATTCTCATTGACGTAGTGGACCGTACAGCCAGAAACCGCTTCCCCCGCCGCAAGCACACGCTCGTGAACGCTAAGCCCCGGATATGCCGGCAACAGGCTCGGGTGGATGTTCAGGATGCAGTTGGGAAAGGCGAGGACGAACGACGGCGACAGCAGACGCATATATCCCGCGAGGCAGATGAGATCGACCTCGCGCTTCTTTAGCTCGGCAACGATCTCCGCATCGTGTTCCTCACGCGTTCGTCCGCGCCGCTCGATGACCAGAGTCTCGACACCTCGCTCGCGTGCTTTTTCAAGACCCGGCGCATCAGCCTTGTCGCTGATGACAACTGCGACTTCGGCGCTTGGTATCTCGCCGCTCTGAGTAGCATCGACAAGAGCGACCATGTTCGATCCACGGCCGGAGATGAGGATCGCGATCTTGGTCATTTGGGTTAGTGAGGGATGAGGACCTTTGGCAGGTGAAGCGTTCCGGTCCAAGCGTGACGTTTGTCGCTCGTCGGAGCTGCAGCGAAGTCCGACTGCAGAAAATATTGCTTTTTGTCGCCGGGAGAGATCACCCAATTCCCGGAGTTCATGCCCACGTCAGTGCCGCTATTCTTGTAAATGCCGTAGCCGCTGAGCGACACGCGGAACCGGAGCGTTCCGTCCCATGGGATTGATAGCCAAAACGGACCGGGCGAGGCTATGCTGGCTGCGTTCGGAGGTTGTTTTAGCGGCCTCCCTTCAGCATCAATTACATCGCTCTTGATAGAGCTGAACTCATCAAAATAGATCTCCATCGGGTTACCCACGTCTGAGACATTCTTGAGCTCGAGGTACACGTCCACGATGTGAGTGCCCTCAAAATCCTTGCCGCGGGTTGTAAGCAGCCGGCCACAAAGACCGTTGACCGTCTCAGACCACGCACCCGACTCATACTTTCTTTCGCCGCTGTCCTGAGTGAGGGCAACCAAGGTCATTGATACAACAATGGCGAGAGCAGCAGAGACCCTTATGAAGTAACGAGTGTTCACGAGCGGATGACCACCTCCTTGTTGCCTTCGGTGACTCGGCCAATGACCCGAGTACCCGTGATCGCTCCACTCACGCGCAGCTCATCCTCAGGCGAGACCACGACGATCATCCCGATGCCTATATTAAATGTGCGAAACATCTCATCAACCGGCACATTCCCGAGTCGCTGCATGAGAGTAAAGATCTCGGGCACAACCCACGAGCTGCGGTCGATCTCTACCGACACGTTATCGGGAAGGATCCGCGGAATATTCTCCAAAAAGCCGCCGCCCGTAATGTGAGCGAGGCCCTTTATCGTGCCCGAGTCGAGAAGCGGCCCGATCTGCGGCAAGAATGACGCGTGAGTTGCGAGCAGGGCTTCTCCAACCGTGGTGCCCAGCTCATCGATATAAGAGTCGACCTTATAACCGCCGACCTCAAAAAAAAGTTTACGAGCGAGTGAATAGCCGTTTGTCTGGAGCCCGGTAGACGGCACGCCGAGTACGACATCGCCAGGAACCATGGACTTGCCGTCGATAACCCTTTGTTTATCGACGACGCCGACGATAAAGCCAGCAAGATCGTATTCGCCATCCGCATACATGGACGGCATCTCGGCGGTCTCGCCTCCAAGCAGAACGCAGCCGTTCTCTCGGCAGGCGCGTGCCATGCCCTCAACTACGGACGCCGTAACCTCCGGGTCGAGCTTGCCGGTCGCAAAATAGTCCAGGAAAAAGAGCGGCCGAGCACCCTGGACAAGAATGTCGTTGACGCAGTGGTTTACGAGGTCTGCTCCGACAGTGTTGTGGATGCCTGTCTCAAAAGCCAGCTTGAGTTTTGTACCGACGCCGTCCGCGGAGGCGACCAGTATCGGCTCCGCCATCTGCGGGAAAGCACCCGCGAACATCCCGCCAAAGCTCCCAATCTCCGTCAGCGTCCGCTCGTTAAATGTGGAGCGCGCATACTCACGGATCTTCGCCACGGCCTCATTCGCCTTGTCGATCGAGACCCCTGCATCCGCATATGTGATCGGCTTGCTCATTGCAATATTGCGACTACGGCGCCTCCACGTGTGTGCCGCCATGCCTTAGCAATTTTTTGTCGAATGTTACAAAGGTGCTATTTGAGGAGCCCGCCTCCACCGCAGCATAGCAGTCAATGATGGATAGGGAGGGTTGAGCCTGATAAAGCTCAAACACGTCTGCAAAGAGCTCTGCATTACTTACCACGCTTGGCAGGGACATGAATGATCCCAACGAAAAAGCGATCCTATCGCGTGGAGCCTTATACACTTTCTCAAGGACAAACACGGTCTCCGTGACGATAACATCTGTGACATAACAATGGCCGCCCGCAACCAGAGCTATAGCCCTCGCAGACTGATTAGGCACATCTCGCAGCAGGAACCGAATGATAATGTTTGTATCAAGGCTCTTCACTTTCGATGCTGTCGTTCGTATTCGGCTATCTTGGCCTCCTCCGAGGCTTTCTTGAGTGCAGGTACGCTAAGGCCGAGCTTGCCCTTAGGTATGCTTGCGACGAGATGCTCGCGGACCGGCTCAAATTCGTCCACCGTTACCCCGGGATCAACCACTATTTTGTTGTCCTTGCTGATCGAGACCTGCACCTTTCGTCCCTGCACAATTCCGAGACGCTTCCGGATCGACGATGGGATGGTTATCGTACCCTTACTCGTTACCGTAGTTGATTGACCCATGTATTACATTTTACATAGCGTAATACGTCGCGGTCAATTTCTTTCATTCGCCCACAACTCTCCATTCTAGCCCTTTGACGCTCGCGCATGTCGCGCCGCCGTCCCGGGCGGTTCCGTTGAATGACGTCTCAAGCTTCGCCCACCTACTAGCGAGAGCCTGCTCAATTTGTACCTTCGTAATGCTCATCAGCGAAAGCTTTGCGCGTCGGCCCGATCCTGAAGTGGCATCGCCCGCGTAGGCGCCCGAATTCACATACACGAATCGCGCATCCTTGGGGCCTTGCGCGTACTTACCGAGGAAGTTTGGCTCCGCGGCCGTGAGATCTACTTCGATCTGGAATTCGAAAACCAGTTCCTTCTCTGAGCTGCTCACCGCCGGCAGCAGCTCATACTTTCCACGCTGCACCTGCATGGCGACGCCTTCTGGCGGCATCAACACTCTGATCCGTATGCCGACTTGCTGCCTCATTTCCAGTGACAAAACGGAATTATATCGCCCGTTCTCGTTAAACTCATTGACCGGAAGCGCGTTTGGCCGTTAGCATCGATTTGATGAGCTTTACATTGATAGATCAAGGCAGCGAGAACTTCGAATTTACGGCAAACGTATGGACGTGGAAGGCGGCGATGGAGATCATCCGTAATCTCGACGTCCTCGACGAGGGCGCTCTTCGCCAGATGAGCTACAACGCGACAGGCGTAAAAGTCGACGCGGATAACGCGCACCAGCTTGGAGCAAGGATCAGAGACGAGATCCTGCCAAAGGTTGGCGAGGGCAAACGTATCTACGCCGATGGCACCGTTACAGACGCACCCGACGACGGTACGTTTCACAAGGACACGGACGAGCAGTGGATGAACTACAGCGCTAGCTACGATTGGCTAAAGGAATTCTCCGACTTTTGTTTGCGGTCAAAGGGCTTTCAGGTCTTCTAATTCCCACCCACTTACCGCAGATGACGCAGATGACGCAGATAGGATCTTATACCAAGGATTCTCTTATCTGCGTTCATCCGTTTTATCTGGGTAATCCGCGTTCTATCTTCGCCTAGCATCCACGACTCGTGCAGGAGCTTTTACACCAGATAGAGCCGATCTTTCGCAACGTCTGGGTGCAGATGGGGCTGCTTGTCGCATTCGCAACGCTGCACGGGTATGCGGGCGCATGGCTTGCTGTGCGAATGTTGTTTCGCCCGCGGCGACCCGTGAAGCTGCTGGGCATCACGGTCTTTCCACAAGGAATGATCCCGCGTCACCGCGTACGACTGGCGGCGGCGATCGGCAAGGCAGTGGGCGAGGAGCTTGTCTCGAGTGAAACGATCCACGATCAGCTGATCGGCAAAGACTTTCTGCGCCGAAAGATCCAGACCGTCGTCGACACATATACAAATGAGCTGCTCGCGACGGAGTACCCTTCGCTGATAGACGCGCTGCCGCCGGGAATCCGCGAGCCGGTCCTCGATGCGATCTTTGCGCTGCAACATCGGCTTGCTGAACATGTCGAAAGCGTTCTCACAAGCGACGAATCGCGTGTGGCCATCGGAAGGTTTGTCGAGCGTCGCGTTAACGAGGTGCTCGGCAAAAGGCTGTCGGAGATTCTGGACGAGGAGACCGTCGAGCGGTTCGCATCATTCCTTGATGAACGCGTCCACTCAGCGGTCGAGAACAAGGCATTTGAAACCAACGTCCGGGATTTTATAAACCGGCGGATCGACGAGTTGATAACCTCTCCGCTGCCGCTAGGGTCCATCTTCACGGGCGACGCCGTCGCGCTGCTCAAAATAAAAGCCAACGAGCAGATCGAGCCGACGATCCACGAGCTTACTGAGCTTGCAGCGGCCGAGCGTACCCGCGAGCAGATCTCAGCGCTGATCAAACACGAGGTCCACGATTTTTACGAGAACCTGTCGTTCATAAAGAAGATATTCGTCTCACGAGACAACCTTCTTCACGAGGTCGACGAGTTGGTGAACGAGAGTTTTCCACGGCGGATCGAGGAGACGCTTCGCGGGGCGTTCTTTGCCGAGGAGGCGAGGAATTTCATCTCGCGCTCGATCGACAACGCTCTCGCACGGCCGCTGCCCGAGCTGATCGGCAAGATCGATCCTGCTCAATTAGACAGCCTGAAGGAGCAGGTCGCCCTTGCGGTCATCTCGCTCCTCCGGCGTGAAGAGACCATCGCCGGAATTTCGCGGTACATGCGTGAGACGATAGAGAAGTTTCGCCCGCACAGCATCGACGCCATTCTCCAGGTCGTGCATCCCGAGGCTCAAGAACAGCTCACAAGCATGCTGACCCGCAGCCTGATCGACGTCCTCTCGCGCACCGAGACGCTCAACATGATCAATGATCTTCTCGCGCAGCAGATCGATCGTCTTCTATCAGCGCCGATCGGGTGCATCGCCGATCACCTCCCGGAGAAGCGCGTTCGCGAGGCCTCGGCCGCTCTCACGGACGCGATGGTCGCAGCGATCGCCGCAAAACTGCCGGATGCGATCAAGGAGTTTGACGTCGGCGGCGTGGTCCGCGAGAAGATCGAGACCTACCCAGCGGAGAAACTCGAATCTCTGGTACTCTCAGTCGCAAAGGAGCACTTGCGTGTCATCGAGACATTTGGCGCACTCTTTGGCTTCTTCATAGGGGTCGTGCAGGCGGTGCAGTTTTACTTTTATGCAATCAAATAGGAGCGAGTTATGAAGCGTCTGATCTTTGCATCTGTCATTGTCCTCGCGTCCTCACTCGCCGCCTTTTCCCAAACGGCACCTGACGCGGCTGAACTGACAAAGATGCTCAATGAGTTTCTCGCGGGAGCCTCCCAGAACGATCCCGCTGCGCATGACAAGTTTTGGGCCGACGATCTCATATACACACGTTCCTCAGGCGTTCGCACAACAAAGGCGGAGATCATGAAGGGCCTTGCGACGGCTCCCGCTACAAAGCCGGATGAGCCAATGTCTAGCTATTCTGCCGAGGACATCCAGATCCACCAATACGGCAACACTGCTGTCGTCGCCTTTCGTCTCGTGGTCACGACCATAAGTAGGGGCGCGACCAAGAAGGTTGGGAGCAATCTAAACACCGGTGTTTTCCTTAAACGTGGTGGCAAATGGCAGGTCGTCGCCTGGCAGTCGACGATCGTTCCGGAGCCAAAAGCCGATGCTAAACCCGCGGTCGCGGCTGCCGAGACTTCGCCACCGAAGTTAGAGGGATCTCACACTTATGTGAAAGGTGCACGCGGCGGCTGTTACTACCTAAATGCGAGCGGTGGCAAGGTGTACGTCGACCATAAGTATTGCCAATAACTCTTTTCTATAAAAATTACTGCAACTTCCCCCACGGCCGTTCGTTCTACATCCCGCAGTGTTAACGACGAATGGCATGTTTCGGCCGTTTTGCTCAGCCAAAGGCGAGGGCATCGCGGCCGTTTTCGTGCGTGAAAGACATTCGCCGTTATCCGGCTGTCAGAGATGTCTGCGTACGGGCCGCATGCTCGTGTTTCTTAGCCCAAAGAGGGCACAAGGAGAAAAATGAGAAGATCATTCATTATCAGTTCTGTTCTGGCCGCGACCGCGGCTCTTGGTGCGTGCAGCAACAGCCCAAGTAACAATGGCACGAACAACGTAAAGCCAACGGCCACGCAAACACCAGTTGCGACCGTAACGCCGGCCTCGACACCGGCAGTTTCACCGTCGGCCTCTCCGGCAGCGTCGCCTGGCAAAGGCACGGCGGCCGGCGGCAATGTAAACACCAAGCCGTCGCCTGAGAAGAAGGCTGTCGCGACACCGAAGAAGTAACTTTTCTTCGCGTTCTAACAATATGCCCCGCGGGAGGAGTTAACGCTCATTCCCGTGGGCATTTTTTGTGAACATTCCGATCTCGCGAATCGTTTGCAGGTTTATCACGGCGATATTGTCGGAGGTTCCTTATGAAAAAATTTGGATTTCTTATCTTTTTATGTGTGCTGGCGGTGGGCTTCATTGCGGCAACAGCATCCTCATTCGGCAAGATCGACACGGGCAACTTCTTCCACTTCAGCTTCGGCGGTGTGAAAGGCTCCGGGAATGTGATCACACAGGACCGCTCGCTTTCAGGTTTTCATGCGATCGAGGTGAGTAATTCTATCCAGGTCGATGTCACCGCGCAAAAAGATTTTGGCGTTGCGGTTGAGACTGACGACAACATCCAGCCTCTAATTCGGACGGAGGTAAGCGGCGGTGTCCTTCGCATCTCCTGCGACAAGCACATCTCGACGTCCAGTCCGATCCGCGTTCGAGTCTCCGCTCCCGACATCGACAAGCTCGAGGTCTCGGGAGCATCTACGGTGGCTCTCGCTGATATCAAAAACGCTGCCGTTTCCATCGACCTTTCCGGCGCTTCTAGGGTGAGACTCGATGGGGAGACCTCACAGCTCAAAGCTGACGCGAGCGGTGCAAGTAAGATAGACGCGCAGAACCTCACCGCCGAGAACGGCACTATCTCCACGAGCGGTGCAAGCGGCGCGAACGTGAACGTCACCGGCCTTCTCAAGGCCGATGCGTCCGGCGCGAGTCACATCAATTACTCGGGTGCACCTAAGGACGTTCAAAAAAAGACCAGTGGTGCGAGCAGCGTGAGCGGTCAGTAGATCGAGAAAACCCGCAAAAAAGAATTCCCCGACCAGCACTTTTGCTCGGGGATTTTTTTGTCATAAGCTCTCCAACTACAACGACGAAATAATTTCGCGAAAGTGAAAAAAAAATTGCAGATTCCGCTCTGAATTTAGATCAAATTTGTCGAAATTTCTTAGTCTTAAACGTGCGCAAAATTCGCGGAATTCGTTGCAAAATTAACTAGTTAAATCCGTGTTAAATGGAAATGTTCGAAGCTGTGGATTTCGGTTTGCGAAGGTGGATTTTCCGTGTTAGTCTGTATCCCGTTTCTAACATCAGAGTTGTTGTAACC
>JBJMGO010000020.1:0-5912 GCA_045807825.1 Pyrinomonadaceae bacterium
GGCCATCGACAGGTTGATGGTCGTGTTGGGTTTGCCATCGGATCCTGTCGTTGTTTCGGGTATATCGATCTTCGGGTGGCCTAGACCGGTGTGTGTCGTCTGCGCCCACGACACGATGCCGCTCCGCGCCAGCTTGTTGTAAGGGTCAACGATAAAGGCCTCAACGTAGCGATCGCGTGCCTGATCGTATTTTTGCTGCTTCATCAGCGGCGTTGCCGAATAGCGATAGGCGGTCTCCTTGTATGGATCGATGCTGATCGCTCGCTGATACCACTTCTCCGCCTCGTCGAATTTCCCGCTTTGCAGCATCACATCACCCGAGAATACCGCAGCTAGATAACAACGCGGGTCGAGAGCGAGTGCCTTTTGGTAGGCTTTGAAGGCATCATCGAGCTTCCCTTGAGTAAACAGAGCCTCGGCCTCCTCCATGGTCTTGTTTGCAGCGGCGTTATCGGAGAATCCCGCTCCCGGAGACCCGTCAGCAGGGAGGCCGTCGATGATCCCACCGACCATCAATGACGTGTCTCCGAGGTCTCTCGCGAGGATGAATGTATCTCTCGCACGGACCCTGAGCTGCTTGGCGCTCGCCTCATCGCGGGTGTTCGCCGCCTGCGAGAGAAGAGCAAAGCCTAGATTGCGGAACACCTCCGAGTCTTTGGGAGCTAACTTCGCAAGCTTTTCATATATTGGCAGCGCGTCGATGAAGTTCTGTTTCTCAACCAGAGCCCGGCCCTGGGCCTTAAGTCCCTCGACATCATCATTCTGAGCGGCGATCGATAAACACAAAGTCAGGGCCAAGACCGATGCGCTGAGCGCAACAGCCATTCTTTTCATCGGGTTGTTCTCCTTTTGAGGCGTAGGATGCAGCAATTCTAACCGTTGGGTGCTTCGCCCGTAAACAGATTTTTTTCGAGCCAGCGAGAGATGACCTCGACCGCGTATTCGACCTCGATCTGACTCAACGCACGCCCCTTCTCGACCTTATGCCATTTGGCGAGACAGCCGCGGCAGCAGGTCGCCGTCGCATGCTGAGCCGTGAATGTCGGATGTCCGCGCCACGGCGTCTGCTTGCCGTCATTTGCGGGATGTGCAGGAGCGAGACGTTCTGTTACAAAACGCCGGGTGTGTTCGCGAATGGTCTCCATGCCCTTCTCTCGCAGGTAAGCGAGGTCCTTTGTCGAAAGCCGCTGTCGCCGCCGAAAATCCGACCCTTGCAGGGCCGCAAGTACTTCATCGACGTCACGCATTGACGATGTAGAGATACCGTCGCTCTGAGAGCGGCATCAGCTCGGAGGTGAATTCGACCTTGTACTTGCCGAGTGTCTCGCCCACAGCAGGCCCGCCAAACAACAGCATCATCCTTCCGCGTGACCACCGGACTAGCCGCGGCAACAGTTCTGTAAATTTGTCGAGAGCACGACAGGTTACATGCGTCGATTTTGCCGCGTGCGTCTCGATGAACTGCTTCGTGATCACATCCGCTCTGCCTTGAAGTCCAAGCCGCTCGACAGCCTCTGTCAGGAATCTGGTCTTCTTCTCCTTAGAATCGATCAACCTGCCCTGTAGATCCTCACGCACGAGCAGACACGGGATCGACGGCAACCCAGCTCCGGCACCCAGGTCCGCAAGCTTCGCATTTTGGGGAAGATGCTTGAGCAGCGTCAGCGATTCCAGAAGGTGCCGCACGGCAAACTCCTCAACAGAGCACGGGCCGACGAGATGCAGCACCGGATTGTACTCCAAAATGATCCTGTAATAGTCGCTAAATCGCGTTATCTGCCCCTCCGTCAATTCCAGCCCAAAAGCTGTTTGATGATCGAGGATAGCTTTATTAAGCTCTTTGGCCATCGAACAAAAGTCTTCACGCAAAGACGCAAAGAACGCAAAGAAAAACGGGAGCAGGTCTTAGCCTCACGACTCCCGATCCCGACTTTGTATTGGTGCGGACGAGAAGAATCGAACTTCCACTCTCTCGCGAGAACAGGCTTCTGAGACCTGCGCGTCTACCAGTTCCGCCACGTCCGCAGCGAATTTACGAGGATACTAATTAGGCCAGGCAATTACAAGACTCGGGCTCCGAGGGTAGTGTCCTAGATTTAGGACAGTACCGCTCCGAGTCCCGCGTTTAGGCGGCCCTTGCTATCATCTATTCGTGCCGAGCTTACGCCACAATTACCAGGGCATCCTGGATAGGATCGCGGCCGCTGCAGAACGCGCCGCCCGTGATCCCGCCGACGTCAAACTTGTCGCCGTGAGCAAAACGCATCCTGTTGAAGTGCTGCGCGACGCACTAACCGCTGGCATCCGCGTCTTAGGCGAAAACAAAGTGCAGGAGGCCGAGGAAAAGGTCATCGAGCTCGGTCCAAGTGCCGCCGAATGGCATCTCATCGGCCATCTCCAATCAAATAAGGTCCGCAAGGCCGTCCAGCTTTTTGACGTGGTCCATTCGGTCGACTCCATTGAACTCGCCGAACGTCTCGAGCGTATTTGTGCAGAAGCATGGCGCGAGCGGCTCGACATTCTTGTGCAGGTCGACCTCGCCGGCGAGGAGACAAAGTCGGGCATAGACGAGGCGGAACTCCCAAAGCTCGTGGAGCATCTTGCCGCCTGTGAGCACCTGGCGTTTAAAGGGCTGATGGTCCTCCCGCCATTCTTCGATGACCCCGAGGCAACACGGTCGTACTTTCAGAGGCTGCGGCGGCTGCGCGACCAGCTCATTCCCGGCGGAGACCTCTCAATGGGTATGAGCCACGATTTTGAGGTCGCTATCGAGGAAGGTGCGACCATCGTCCGCGTCGGCACCGCTATATTTGGTGAAAGACATTATGGAACCGCAGATGGACACAGATGAACTCGGATCGCCATCTGTGTTGATCTGTGTTCATCTGTGGTTTCAATTCTTATGCTTCTGAATCTTGTGTATCCTTGGATTTTTCTCACCGTTTGGGCGCTGTTTGGCGTCTTTCTCGGGATGCTGATCCTGCGGCTGATCTTTAACTACTCGGACCCGAATCCATTTGGCCGAGTGGGACGGTTCGGCTACAAAGTGCGAAAGGTCACCGAGAAGTGGGTTTATCCGGCCGCGCGCTTGCTCGCCAACTTTCGCATTGATACACGACTCGCTCCGCTCGTGACGATGCTGATCGCGCTCATCTTTACCTACTTCGCGATGCAGATCGTCTCGAACACATTCTTTGTGATCGACGGCCTGACTGCTGGCGTGCTAATGGGTAACCCGCGGATCATCGTGGGCTTTATTCTCTACGGCCTGCTGAGCCTGTTGGTGCTCTTCATCTTTATCCGCTTTCTGTCGCAGTGGTTCGTCTTTCACCGCAATACATTCTTGGGGTTTGTAGCACGTGTCACCGATCCGATATTGGTCCCGGTGCGGAGGCTGATACCGCCGATCGGAATGTTCGACATTTCGGCGATGCTCCTGCTGCTGCTGATCAGCTTTTTGCAGTCGATCGTGATGCGAGTGTTTGTTTACTGATCATTCCTCGCCCGAGCGTTCGTCCTCTTCCGACTTGGCGCGAAGCCCAAGCTTCATCAGCTCGTATCCCGGCAACCTCGCAACGCCGGGCATCCCGCGTCCGCGCATCACTGAGTACCAAATTATCTCGTTCATCGCAGCAGGGTCGGCCATGTCGGCATGTGAAAGGTCCTGTTTCCCGGTCAGCCGCATGTAATAGGCCATCGCCGCATTGGGCTTTTCTGGAGGATAAAGGTTATCCATCGCGACATTCGGAAGCTGGGCGGCGAAGGGCCGCAGATCAGGCGTACTCGTGAAGATCGCCATCGGCGTAGCGTGCTCATCGAGAAAATTCATCGGCTTGAGCCCGATGCACAGTTCAAGCGTCCTGATCAGACTTACGGTGCTATGAAACTCGTGCACCAGTGCACCCGGCTTGTTGTATGCCGATATGACGAGCGCCGGCGATCGGTGAGCATCAACGTGATCCGGCCCGTCCTGAGCGTCGTCCTCGAGTACAAAGATCACAGTGTCCGCCCAATAGGGGCTTTTCGAAACATCCTCCACCAATCGGCCTAAGGCATAGTCATTATCCGCGACGTAAAATTGCGGTGTCGGAGTTCCCTTGTGCAGCCCGGCAGTGTGGTCATTCGGCAGGCGTATGATCGAGAGATTTGGCAGGTGGTCGCCGCCTCCGCCCTGCAGGTCGCGCACATAACCTCGAAACTCCTCCTCCCACGCATTGAACCGCGAATTACCTCTCAGCGCGCTTTGGACATTTGAATTCGTGATCGCCGGGTCGACGCCTGTTGACGCCTTGGCAGCACGGTATGAATCGGTAGAAAGAATATCCGGTGTCTGCGTATCAAAATTCCGATGCTGCGGTGCGAAATGCCCCTCGAGCGACTTTTTCACCGGTACGGCAGCGACGTTCGGCGACAGATCCGGGTATTTTTTCGCCTGCCGCTCATCGATCTCCTTGATGTCGTTATCAGAGATGGTGTCGACATATTCTCCGTAATTCCGGTAGGTCAGACCGGCGCGGGCCGCCGCGTCCCAGAGGTAGAGTGACTCCGGCTCGGCGATGTCTCTGGCTCCGTTGAGGTAGGGGATGTACTTCTTCTCAAACCGCAGGACCTCATCCAAAGTCCTGGCAAGCGCCGGAGCCCCAGCCCTCGGCGGCTGGCCCAGAGGACTACTGAAGGACGGCATCCGATTGAATCCTTCATAGTCATATGTGCGGCCGCGACCTGAATAGTCCCACCTGTACGCCTTGTCGAGATAGTCACTGGAGAATGCCGCGTTTGACCAATTGTGTCCGTCCGGACTCGCCTCAGCATTCACAAAAAAGCGGTCAAAGAGGCCGAATCGCTGTGCCAACGCATGGGCGTTAGGCGTGATGTCTTGCGCCTGGCCGCTGGGACTTTTTGCCGCGTCGCCCGAGCCAAACAGAGCAACTGACGGTTCACCGTCGGCCTTGCTGCCGTCGCCGCTTTTCCCGACGTCGCCAAATACCTGGTCGTAGGTTCGATTCTCACGAATGATGTAGATCGCATGCTTGAATGGGGATCTTCCCCCCGGAAAGATGCTTCGATCTTCGCGCCCTATCAGGCCGACGTTTCTCATCACCGTCTGTGTATATGCGAAGAGCTGTTTCTCGTCCGGCACGTCCACCAAACTGATGTCGCCGCTGACGATCGCAAGGCTGTACATCCCACGCTTGTTGGTCGCCGGCGGAAACTCCTTGTTCGGCATGTTTGGATAGAATCCAGTATCGGTGACGCGCAGCGAGGAGTTCTCCATGCCCGTGCCTTTACCGTTGGCAATAAAAAGTTTTTTACCAACGATAGCCAATGCCGAGGGATAGTTGCCTGTTGGGATTAGCCCCACAAGCTTAGATCTGTCACGCATCGACGGCCGGTCAACAAGCTTCACAACCGCGACAGCATTAACGTGAGAGTTTGCGATAAAGAGAGTTTTCTCGTCCTCGCTCAGCGCCAGCCCCTCAGGGCTTACTCCGGGCCGAGCATCGGCCGCGAGTTTCGCATCGATGGTCTCGACCACGGAGTTTGTACCCGTGTCGATAGTCGAAACGCTGTCTCCGTCAGAATTGACGACGTAAAGCCGCGTCTGCGCCGCATTCAATGTCATTAAAGTCGGATGACGACCGACGTTGATACGTGAGACGGCGAAATTCTTTTGCAGCTCCACGACCGCGATCGATCCATCTCCCCACAGCGAGACGTATGCTCGCAACGGCTTATCTGAGGCGGTGACGAGCTTAACGTCGTAAGGATATAAAAATTGTGTAGAGCCTGGCCGGCTGAGCGAAATGCGGTCGATGCGCCGCGTACCCGCGAGGTCCGAAACGACCCCGAGCGTATCGCCGAGGTCATCCGCCGAGTACAGCGTCGCTCCGTCAGGGCTGAGCGCGATGCCC
>JBJMGO010000021.1:0-9462 GCA_045807825.1 Pyrinomonadaceae bacterium
CTGCGGCGGCGCTTTTGCGGTCATTCTCGTACTTCTTGTTATACATCGCTGAGGCGGTCGTTCGGCGCATGATGTGAACGTCGGGATCAAGCGGCTCAGGGTTCCTCATATACCCGTGTGACACCTGCAAGGCGAGGTTCTTTGTTGGGTTATATGAGAAGCGGCCCGAGAAGGAATTGAGGCGCGGCTTGTCGAAGTTGTAGCGATTCTCGTTTGGTTCGCTTCCGTTGAATGCGGAGGCTTCGACTTTCCACTTTCCAAACGAATAACCGGCAGTCACCACGCCAAAGGTAATGTGCGTTGCGTCTTGCCAATGATGGCCGATCGGCGCATCAGGGATATTCATCCCAGATACTCGATGGAAATACATCGTCGGTCCGAGCGCGGGCTCGCCCGGATACCCTGCATATAAAAAGACGGATCTCTTTTCATTGAATTTATGCGAGAGAGTGATCGCGAGTTCGGCGATGAGGTCGTGCGGGTGCTGGCGGTCGTGAATTGGCTGGCCATGAAACTGCTCGCCACTCTGATAGAGCAGCGGGTAGCCAAAGCCTTGCTCAAGTATGGGATCGGCGCCCGCCATGATCCTGAATCCGAACTGATTGTCCTTCGTCTTCCCAAACGGCGTCGAATACATCGCCATGAACATCGTCGGCGCGTCCAACTTATTCCGATCTCCCTTACCAGCAACCGATACATCGCGGCTCGAACCCACTTGCGTGTACCTCACAAAACCGACGCCCATCATCATCCACATCGAGCCGTCGGGGTACATCTTCATCAGCGAATAGAGCGGTGATGAATCGGGAGCCCACGCCGTGCCGGAGCTTTCCCGTTCCATCGGATCGCCGATGTTCACCGATGAAGACATTTTCATGTTCATACCGCCACCCTGTTTCATGCCCGGCATATTGCTCATTTCGGGCGTTGGCGATGCGTTTGCCTTCGGATTCTTGTCCATGCCTGGCATCGAGGACATATCTCGCGGAGTCGGCGTGGCCTTTGCACCGGGTTTATTCATACCCGGCGTATTCATACCCGGCATCGGCGTGGACTTTGGCGTTGGGGCCATTCCGGGCATGTCCTTCATGTTGTCGCCAGCAGGTTTTGACGGCATCGGCATATTCATTCCAGGCGAGACCCCAACCAGGATGTTCCCCCACATACCGCCTTTCGCATGGCCTTTGACCGAGCAGAAGTAACGGTATGCTCCGTCCTCGTTGCTCGTGATGACGATCTTCTCGGCGCTAAGAGGGGCAGCTTCGGCATCGTGTGCTCTGACGCGCTGCGTGCCAGCCGATTGAGTCTTGTCCGGAACATCCGGGAAATCCGCCATGTAGTGCGAGAACAAAAGATCGTGCGGCATGTCGTCGTCAGTGTTGACGAACCAGACTGTAATGCGCACATCGCCTGGCGCGACGATGTTGGGATTTCGCATGCCCTGCAGGCGATAGGAGAACATATCGTTCTCGGGACCGGCCGTAAAGACGAGCTTTAGATCCGTGCTACTGAACGTGAGATTCGCTCCGTCGGCTTTGCCAATAGAGGCTTGCTTTTGCAGCTCATCAAGCTGACCCTGAGTGACTGTGAGCTTTTCGCTGCTAACAAGCGTGAATGCCTGATGAGCGAAGGAATTGAAACTAAATATTGCCGCGAACACAGCGAGTAGAAGATACCTGAACATTTACAACCTCTTGAATTCTCTAAAACAGACGCGCACCTCGACGTCGCTCGTCGAGGCAGACAATGCTAACGATCTGAATTAAAGAACGGGAGGCCCGCGTTGAGGCGATAGGTTGTAGAAAGAATCGGTAAGGTAAAAAGGTCGTTCAAAATCAATACGCGGGTGCGCAACGGCTACCACTTGAGTCGCCACGACTTCACGGGCATGATTTTCAAGCGAGACTTGCTGCTGTACCTGAGGGCCCTCAGACCTGGCTAATGTCCTGGATCCGGCATCGGCACAGATACAATCGCTGTCGCTCGTCAATCCAGCCGTACTCTCGTCGACATCCATCCCGCCACCATTCATATGGGGCATATCCGAATGGCCGTGACACGCCGCACTCTCGACATTTACTTCTCGGTGATGAGAGCAAGGGCAGGCGCAGATCGAGGCCGATCCGAGCGAAAGGCTCGCGAGGATGCCCAGCAACAGCGTTGTTATTCTGCTCCGCACGTTTTCCAGACTATCGCTTTTGATGCCGTATTGCGACTTTTTTCTGCTTATCCTTCCTGCCTAAAGTTACGCTCGACAGATTCGGACATAGCACCCGCGCTGGCAATACGCCGGGCTGGATGATACGACGTAAAAAGAAAGACCGCGGTGACCGCGGCCTTTCTTTTTCACATCTTAGTAGATCGAGTCCCTTTCAGTGGTTCATCTCCTCATATAACTCCTCGCCGGTGTCCGGACGATTACCTCTAGCTGGCGGGCGTCCCACACCGAGGTAGTCGTAGTTGAGGATAGCGTTAAAGAGCAGGGTGAAGCTGCCGTGCGTCTCGTGCCTCCACATCGGATTGTTGGCGAACATCACGACGTGACCGCGACCGACCGGGACATCTACGATCGCGGGTTTGCCGGCGAGCTCCGAGCCGCCCGCGAGCATGCCTGAGACGAGAAGCTCCTTCTCAGGTGCAAAGCGCAAGATGACGCGTGCACGCGTCTCAGCGGGCGGAATGTTTGCGGGATTTGGAGCCTCGACCGGTGCGTTTGGATCGGGCAGCGGACGCCCTTGCACGATATCCGGATCGTCGACGGTGCCGCGGCCCGACGGACGATTTGCACCCGTGGCCGCGCCTTCACCACCACCACCACCGCCAAAGCCGCCGCCAGCGCCACCGACATTCAGGATCGGCGATTGGTTAAAGTAGACGGCGAGACGCTCGTTATACCCGTAGGCGATCGGCGATCGGCGGTCGGAGAAGATGGCGTTGAGCACCGATCCGCGTGCCTGCAGCTGCTTTGCCGGATCGACAGAAACTCCCGTCGTGATGCCGTAGTCGATCGGCAGCGAGGCATTGTCAGCGACCGTCACAAACAAGCCGCCTTGCTTTACGAATTCGTCGACCCTCGCAACGCCGGCGATGCTCAACCCGCCCCGAATGTCGTCGGTCTGATCGGGCGACTTGCCCATGTTTGGCGTCACCGCAGATTGCTTCCAGGGGATCGCACCCTCCTTCTCGCTAAAGCTGGCGTTACCGCGAACGATATTCTGCGCGCTTGTGCGAACGGGACCAAACACGATCACGTCAAACTTATCGCGAAGATTCGCCAACTTGCCGAGATTCTGGTCGGAGATGTACGTGTAGGGTATGCCGAGCCGGTCAAACTCGATGCGGAACCAACCCTCGTCTTGAGTATTAAGCCACGTGTGAACGATCGCAATACGAGGCACCGACACGGCGTGCTTCGCCACGTCCGGCATCTTATCGACAGCCGTCCCGGACAGTCCCAGATCGAGCACCACAGGCTTGAGCCGCTCGGCGACGTCAGCAGGATTGCCGTCCGGAGTAACGATATAGGAGCCTGCGTTAAATTCCCTGTCCCCAACTTTGAATGGAGCCTCTGCAACACTGAATTTAATGTCCGGTAAACGAAACCGCAGTTGAGCAACCGCGCTTTCGCCGGTGTGGTTGATCACGATCGCCGCCTTTCCACCGCCATCGGCCTTGCCCTGTACCTTGATCTTCCCTTGCGTCAGCGTCATCGGAGCATCGAGTATCGCAAGGTCTTTGACACGAACGGTCTTCACATTGTGCAGCGGCCCAAGTGTCCAGCCGGTGTCGTCATACGGCCGCGGGTCATTGATGTTGTAGTACTGCGTGTCGAGCAGCATGTCGCCCATTCGCGAGTACGGCTGGTCCATGCGAATGATGTAACTGCCAGCTGCGAACTTGCCATCCTTTGTATCAACATCCTTCTCCAGTCGCGACACTTCAACACCCTGAAGCTTGAGCAGATTGAGAAGCTCGGCTTTTCATTAGGCCGTGTCTCAGAAGATGGGAGAACGTACGCCGCCGGTCCCTCTGTGTGGGCCTTTGCGACGGAACGTTTGCCCTTCAAGTAAAAGTTGTTAAGAAACTTTTCCTTGTTATTCGCGACATAGCTCATCGCGAGCAGCAACGCACTCTGCTGCATGTTGACGTTGTTTCGCTCGGACCATTTGACCCGCGGCAGCGGCGGATTTGGGCGAAACCAATCTCTCGCGGACTCCGCTCTCACGACGCGATCCTGCGTGTCGGCACCGCCATTCCCAAACGTCTCGTAAAAACGCCCGATCGAGTTATGGCCGTTTGCCACATAGAACATGTAGTTTGGTGCCCAGCCGTCGTAAAATCCATGCGTCCACACGCCTGGCACGCCGCGCTTCGTCATCTCCTCGATCTCGTGATAAGCCAGCTCCTGCCATTCGTCGACAACTATCGGATCGAGCCACGCGTTGTACGGTCCCGTGCCGGTCGAGGTGTAGAGGAATGGCACCGACTCGTGCAGGTCGTGCAGCACAGTCGGGTGATATTCGAGGAAGGTCGCCATCTGATTTCGCGACAACGCGAGCGCCATCCCGAGGCCGTCGCGGTTGTTGTCGTGCGCAACGTACTTGCCCCAGTAGATGAGGCCGGGAGCACGCTTGCCCTCGTTGGCCTTGCGGTAGTTGTAGAGGTCGACCATCGAGTCGTGGCCGTCCACCTCGAGCACCGGCGTGATGAGCACGATCACGTTACTGCGAATGGCGTCGTACGTCGGCGAGTCCTCGACCGCGAGACGATACGCAAGCTCCATCAGCATCTCGCACGAACCCGTCTCCGGCGAATGTATCGAACCCGAAAGCCAGTAGATCACCTTGCCGTCAGCGATGAGCTTCTTCGCCTCGTCATCATTCGTGTGCCGCGGATCGGCTAGCCTTGCGAGAATGTCCTTGTACTTTTGCAGGTCCTTGATGTTCTGCTCGGACCCGACAGCGATCAGCATCTGATCGCGGCCCTGCTCGCTTTTCTCGGGAGCGAGAAACGTCCTTACGCGCGGACTCGCCTTGGCAAGCTCGTTGTAGTAACGATAAAGGTCAGCGGTGTAAGTAAGCTTATTCGGCGTGCCGATCGGATACCCGAGAACCTTCGCCGGAGTCGGCACCGTCGCCGAGGCCGGAAGATGATCGACAAACTCCGTCAGGAACATCTTGTCGGTCGTATTCTTAATGATCGAGTCGGTGTATTCCTTGTCCACCGGCTGCGCTCCGGCAGTTGTGGGTGATTTGGGCGCGGCACTGGCTTTTTGCGGGCCGCCGTTCTTCTGGCCTACTGCGCAAACTGCGAACACCGCCAAAAACAATGGCAGTACAAAGCGTCTCATCGCTATCTCCTTGAGGCTGCAAAAATGATGTCGAATGACGCGAAGATTGTAGCAGAGGTAAACCGATGTGGAATAACAAAGGGCGACATCGCTGCCGCCCTTTGCCCTGCGTTCGTCAGATGTGGAAAGTCTATTACGGTTTCGGATGTATCCGATAAGCCGCGCCCTCTACACCGTGGAAGTTGACCATTCCTGTGGATTCCGCCCCTAGCCTCTCGAGGAGCGAAATCGCTCGCTCGTTGGCGGGTCTCGTGAAGGCACAGACCACCTTGAATCCCAGCTTGGAGAATCCGTGATCGAGCACCGCCTGTCCGGCCTCGACGGCGTAGCCGTTTCCCCAGTACCGCTCGTGAACGATCACGATGAGCTCGGGCACGCCGCCCTCGCAGCGAAAGCCGGCGAATCCGACGAACTCATTCGTCACGCGGTCAAAGACCGACCAGCGTCCGTAGCCGCGGGTGTTCCAGGCGGTGACGGCGTTATCGACGACGGCTTTTATCTCGTCGTCGGTAGGCAGCTTTCCCTCCTCGATACCTATGTGCTTCATGACCTGGGGGTTTGTCATCAGCGTGCGGTAATGCTCGAAATCAGTTATCTCGACCACGCGAAGCATGAGCCTCTCGGTCGTCAATAGGTGTTGGGTTGTGATGTCGACCTTCGCTGTCGGCACTCTGTCTATAACAGCAGCGTTGGTCATTATTCCTCCGTGGGTTGGCTTTCCGTTTGCCGAGGAATGGTTAAATTGTCTTGCTCGCGTGAAAGGTCGTGAGATAGGTCTTTGGTCCCCTGAACGGTGTTGCCATGGGTGCCCGCACTCGCGTTAACACTAAGGCTAACGACGGAGCCGGACAGACAAACCAGGATCAGGACCAGAACTATCGCCACCGACCCAAGCACGGCGGAGCCGCGATTGTTGGGTTTGGGCATTTATCTTACCTACTTTACAAAGATCGGGGTGACGCCCACGGGTAGAGCCATGGACGTCCGCAGAAGGTCTGCAATGGATGTGCCAGCGGCGGGGACGCGGCTTTTACTGAGCTTGGTGATGTCTGCTCGGGATCGGACCATTTCAACGAGACATTTGCTGAATGTAATTCGGTCAAAATGACTTGCCGCGGCTTACCTGTCTGGGCTACATTCTTGGCGTCCGAGGTAAAGCCATGAACGACACTCGCGAGGACCAGATCCGCAACATCTCCGACACGGCCTTGTGGGTCGCGATCTATCGTGCCCAGGAGAGCGAGCGGCCCGACGCTCACTTTCGCGATCCTTACGCCAGGCGGCTGGCAGGCCAGCGGGGCGAGAAGATCGCGGCCGAGATGCACAAGAAGATGAGCATCGCGTGGCCCATGATCGCCCGCACGGTGAATATCGACCGGATCGTGAATGACGCCGTCGCAGCCGGTGCGGACATGGTGATCAACCTGGCCGCCGGGCTCGATTCGCGGCCCTACCGTCTCGAGCTTCCGGCCGATCTCAAATGGGTCGAGGTCGACCTGCCGGACATGGTCGACTACAAGGAGCAGGCCCTCGCGGGCGAGACGCCGGCATGCAAGCTCGAGCGGATCCGGATGGACCTGCGGGACGTCGCCGGGCGGCGTGAGGTTTTTGCAAGACTGAATGACGAGTGCTCAAAGGCTCTGATCATCTCTGAGGGCTTGCTGGTTTATCTGTCGCAGGAAGAGGTCTCTGCGTTGGCGGAGGATCTCGCGGCACAGCCGAAGTTCCGTGAATGGATCATCGATCTCGCCAACCCCGCCCTGCTCAAGATGATGCGTAAGACCTACGACAATCTCGCCGACGCCGACGCCGCAATGAAGTTCGCTCCCGCCGAGGGGCCAGCGTTCTTTGAGCAGTTCGGCTGGCGGCCGGTCGAGATCCACTCCGCTCTTCACACGGCGGCAAAGCTAAAGCGGCTGCCGTTCCTCTACCGACTCTTCGCCTTTCTGCCCGACTCGCAAGGCCGCAAGCCCAACCAGGTCTGGGGCGGCGTGGTCCGGCTGGAAAGAATGTGATCGTTTTATTATCAAAGAGCCGTGCTTCGTCATCGGAACCGATTTTTTAATTTTGAAGCACTCTTGTGAAAAGCCGATTTTCTGATACAGGAAGACCGGCTCGCCGATCGCGTTTGCGAGGGCGACAGTTAGGCCTGCGGTCCACTTGTCCATATAGACGTGATCCGCCTGGCAAAATGGAATGTCGTTGATCTAAGTGGGATGTGCTGCGAAGTGCGTGTGCATCGTATTGCCTCTCTCGTGTAAATTTCGCGTAAGCCGAGCGTCAGAGAGCTCGGCTGATATTGACGTTACCAGAGGTCGGTCTCATTGTCAATACTTTTTTGCATCTCTGCAACAGATATTTTTGCCCCGCGCTGAGTCGTCGAAGACGACGCCCTATCTGTAGCCCACGTCGCGAGACGTGGGCTTCGTGGATTCACGTGAGCTCCGCGGCAAAAATGATCGCCAACCGTCGAAGGCGGTGACATATCACCTCCACAGATACTCTTCCTCAAATTCCACCTCGTGCTTCCGCAGCAGAGTCAAAAACTCTGACCGGAAATCCCGCGTATTATGATGCTGCTCCTGATCTGCAATGTACCGCGAAACCGCCTTCGCTCCTGATCGGGAGACACTGAACGCACCAAAGCCCGTCTGCCACGCGAACCCGACATTGAACCGATTCTTAAACCAACGGCTGGAATTCGCCTTGATGAACCGCATCACATCGGAAAGAGCGACGGTCGGCGGAAGTCCGATGAGCATGTGGACATGATCATCGACGCCGTTGATCACGAGAGAAGCGCCGCCCTACTCTTTCACGAGAGCAGCCATATAAGCGAAGAGCTCCGGTCGCCGCTCCTTAATGAGCACCCGTACATGTTTTTCCGTGCTGAAGACAACGTGGTAGAGGAGATTAGTGTATGTGTGAGCCATGGCTAGGTATGGCGTCGTCGTAGACGACTCGTCAATTGTAATTACCCTGTCCCACGTCTCGCGACGTGGGCTACAAGTATGCCATCGGCTCCCCCGATTTGTATTGCCGAATCGGTTACAATTCTGACATCCAGCAACCAATAAAGATGACTACAAAACACGCGACGGGAACATTCGAGGTCAAAGTCATGCCGATGCCGGCGGAAGATGGCACGGGCGGGCCGGCGATCGGAAGGATGTCGATAGACAAGCAGTTCGCGGGCGATCTCGCCGGCAGCAGCAAGGGTCAGATGTTGGGATACCAGGCCTCAGGCAATGGCGGTTACGTCGCGATGGAACAGGTCACCGGCGCGCTCGACGGTAAGAAGGGCGGATTCATCCTCCAGCACATCGGAACGATGGAGCCGGGCAAGTCCGATCTCAACGTTTCCGTCGTCCCCGGCTCCGGCACCGGCGAACTCAAAGGGATATCAGGCAAGATGAAGATCACCGTCGACGGCGGCAGGCACTCCTACGATCTCGACTACACCATCGCACCTAATTAAGCCTCTCCCGCCGACCCGCCATACAAGAACCACCTGGCGGTTCGGTGGGAGACAGGTCGAGAAACGGACGGGGGGTTGCTAACCTTTCCTTCGCGAGATTCGCGTATCATTTGAACGATGGATCTTGATGACGCGATGGAGGGTGTTTATGCCGCGTTCGCTGATGTGCCGAAGCCGCCGGGCGTGGGCGGCTGTCCGTGCTGCATGACCGATGGGGAGTACGCGGTGCTGACGGCGAAACCTCTTTGCGAGCTCTCGGCTGAGGAGCTTGAAAAGTATGCGGGCGCGGTCTTCCTAACGATGGGGAGTGAGGATGATTATGCGTACTTCCTTCCCCGGATCCTTGAGCTGTCGATCGAGGATTCTCCCAACTGGGGTTCGTGCATAGAAATAACAGGCAAGAAGCTGCGAATGGCAGGATTCGATCGCTGGAGCGATGAGAAGCGTGCGTCGATAACCGCTCTCTGGCTCTCCGTCATTCACGACATGGCCACCTCGACCAGAGACGCGCCGGACCTGATTGGCTTCAGAGCATCGGACATCGAGGGCTGGCTAGCTGCAGCGACGCTCGTTCCAATTCCGGTCTCACCGCTTACAAACGTTCTAGACGGATTTCCCGAGATCATCCGGACGC